>JAZDDC010000637.1:0-2593 GCA_036679565.1 Gemmatimonadota bacterium | reverse complement strand
GTAGCTGCCGTGCTGTGCCCACGTTCTTTCGTCGGCCACTGACCCCACGGAAACAACCCGCACCCCACCCCACAAAACAGCTGCCACAAAATCCACAAAATCCACAAAATCCACCAAAGCCACAGACTTTGTTCAGCTGCCGGGACGAGCCAAGCCAACTTTAGTGGATTTGGTGGATTTAGTGGCAAGTCAGTTTTGAGGGAGGGGGGAAGGTCAGTGTATTCCGCGGGTTCCGTGGCTTTTTATCAACCGACTTCACGACGACTTGTCGCGAGACCGTCGCTTGCGGTGATTCGGGAGATTTAACGAACAGCGGCCACTGACCCCACGGAAAAACACCCCACCCCATGAAACAGCTGCCACAAAATCCACGAAACCAATAGATTTTATTGAACTGCCTGAGCGAGCCAACACAACTTTGGTGGATTTGGTGGATTTAGTGGCAAGTCAGTTTGTTGGGGGGTCGGGTTCCGCGGGTTCCGTGGCGCCGTATCGGGTTGGGTAGGGTAGGGCGGTTTGGGATTCGTGGCAAACCACCCGTCCAGCCCAATTACGTCAAGAAAGTGTGTCCCCTAAATTAAAACTCCCTCGATTGGAACGGCCCAACGTACCGGATGACGGACTCTGAACAGCAACCTACCAATAGACTCATTCACGAAACCAGCCCCTATCTGTTACAACATGCGCACAATCCCGTTGATTGGTATCCGTGGGGACAGGAGGCGTTGGATCGAGCACGAGGTGAGCAACGCCTGATTTTATTGTCAATTGGATACTCAGCGTGCCATTGGTGTCATGTCATGGAACGTGAGTCGTTCGAGAATGATGCTATTGCGGCATTGATGAACAAGAATTTCGTCAATATCAAAGTGGATCGCGAAGAACGGCCTGACCTCGACGACATCTACATGGCCGCAACGGTCGCGATGAACTCCGGGCAAGGCGGTTGGCCAATGACGGTCTTTCTCACACCCACGCTCGAGCCCGTTTTCGCCGGTACGTATTTCCCACCCGACGATCGGTACGGGCACCCCGGTTTCCCTCGACTACTTCAGTCCTTGGCTAAGGCATGGGACGCCGATCCTGAGAAGATTCTCGAACAGGCGACACAGTTTGCCGAACAACTTCGGGCAACACGGGCCGACGGTGCCCCAGGCGATGTCGGCCAAGAACAGGTGCGTTTGGCTGGTGAGCAATTCGGCCGAGACTTCGACGCGCGTTACGGTGGTTTTGGCCCAGCGCCGAAATTTCCACCATCGGTCGGTGTTATGCTCCTTCTTCGGGTACAACATCGTTCGCGGCAATCCCGTTATCTGGAGATGGTTACGAAAACCCTCGAGGGCATGGCCAACGGTGGGATGTACGACCACATCGGTGGCGGGTTTAGTCGCTACTCTACTGACGAGCGTTGGTTGGTCCCGCACTTTGAAAAAATGCTGTACGACAACGCGCTACTATGTCGAGCATATTTGGAGGGGTTTCAGGTCACCGGCACACCGTTGTTTGCTCGTGTCGCCCGAGAAACGTTGGACTACGTCATTGACGAGATGACATCCGAACAGGGCGGCTTCTTTTCTTCGACCGATGCCGATTCGGAAGGTGTGGAAGGAAAATTCTTTGTGTGGCGGCCTGAGGAGATTGACGCACTATTGCCGGAAACGGATCGGGACGTTTTCAAACTCTTCTACGACATAACCCCCGAGGGTAACTGGGAGGGAAACAGTATTCCTCACACCCCCCACGACATTGCCGCCGTGGCGAAACGTTTCGGTGAGGAACCCGAGCGACTGCGTGTTCGTTTGGACGATATGCGGCGGATCGTCTTTCAGGCCAGAGAACAACGCATTAAGCCTGGGTTGGATGACAAGATTCTCACGGCGTGGAACGGTCTTATGATCGGCGCGTTTGCTGAAGGGTACAGAGTCTTTGGTGATGCGCGGTACAAGGATGTTGCCTGTCGCGCGGCGGACTTTGTTCTGTCAAAATTGACTGATGATGAGGGAGCGTTGCTTCGCACACATCGAAACGGTCGGTCTCACCTGGATGCTTATCTCGAAGACTACGCATACCTCGCCGAGGGATTGCTCGATCTCTACGAAGTGACCGGTGCGGAACAATATTTGTCTGACGCCGAGCGATTGGCACATGTCATGGTGGATAGTTTTCTCGATGAGGACAGTGGCGCCTTCTTTCATACGTCCAATACACACGAGGAATTACTGTTCCGATTTCGCGAAGGCGCAGACGGCGCAACGCCGGCCCCTAACGCCGCGGCAGCCTACGTCCTTGCGCGACTTGGTACGCATCTGAATCGTGAAGCGTGGCGCGGCATCGCTGCGCGAGCTATCGATGCATACGGTGCGCCCATGAGACGTTATCCGAAGGCGTTTGCCAAGAGTCTTACAGTTGTTGACTTCCTTTCCTCGCCACCCGTTGAACTGGCTTTCGTCGGTGGCGGCGATGAAAAAGGCCTCTCAAGGTTGATGGGCGCAGCGGCCGAGGTTTTCATACCGCACAAGATTCAAGCGGTATCGTTTCAGGAAAACTCGACGCTGCCACTGTTGGAAGGAAAGAAAACGGTGGAAGGGAAGGC
>JAZDDC010000636.1:0-5196 GCA_036679565.1 Gemmatimonadota bacterium | reverse complement strand
GGCTGACCCACCGTTTGCTCTGACTGAACATCGCGCGCACCGGGGATGGCGGCGACAACTTCCTGGATCTGGGTCGCCTTGACTACGAGCGTGTCAAGATCGTCGCCGAACAACTTGATCGCTAACTGGGCCCGCACTCCGGATAAGAGTTCATCCACTCTTGTGGCAATCGGTTGAGAAAAGTTGAAGGCGATCCCCGGCATTTCGCCGAGTCGGTCTCGCATAGCTGCCACCAGTTGGGCCTTATCCCAACCACTCTCCCACTCCTCCATGGGTCTCAGGGTCACGGTGGTCTCGATGTTGTTCACCGGTTCGGGATCACCCCCGATCTCTGCTCGACCGATCTTTGACACCGCATCCAGGATCTCCGGGAACTCCCCGACGATCTCCTCCATCCGCGTCGCCTGTCGGATACCTTCGTCCAGTCCGGCACTGGGGGCCAGCGTGGCCCGAAACAGGATCGATCCTTCCTCGAGCGCCGGCACGAACTCCGTACCCAGGAGCGGGACGAGAGTCAAACTTCCGACTAACGCCGCCACCGCACCTCCGACCAACGTCTTTCGTCGGCGCAGGCTCCACCGCAACACCGGTTCATATATTTGCCTGATCCAGCGAACGATCCAGGTATCCTTTTCCTTGCCGGCCCGGAGAAAGAGCGAACACAAGGCCGGAACCAACGTAAGCGAAAAGACCAACGACCCGATCATGGCGTAGGTAATAGTGAAGGCGAGCGGTTTAAAGAGTTTTCCTTCCACACCCTCAAACGAAAACAACGGAAGAAATACGACGATGATGATCACGATCGCAAATACGATCGGTCGGCCCACCTCGTGCGCCGACCGTCTGATCAGCGTGGCTCTGGGTACGTTTTCTTCCGTGTGTTCCGACAGATGACGGTACACATTCTCCACCATCACCACGCCGCCATCGACCATCATGCCGATTCCAATGGCGAGTCCTCCCAGCGACATGAGATTCGCCGAGAGTCCGGTGACCCGCATGATGATGAACGCCAGGAGCGCCGACGCGGGCAGCATCGCCGTCACGATCAACGCACTACGCACGTTGCCGAGAAACACGAACAAGATGATGACAATCAGAACGCCCCCCTCGAGAAGGGCTCCCCGCACGGTCTCTATCGCCCGGGAGACGAGGTCCGCCTGATCATAAAACGGCACAAGCCGAATGTCGCTCGGAAGGGCATCATTGATGACAGACACCTTTTCCTTGACTCCGCCGATCACCGCCGACGTGTTCTCGAAGATCCGCTTGAGAACGATGCCGGCGACTTGCTCCCCTTCACCGTTCACCGTAACGGCTCCGCGACGTATCTGTGGACCGAATGCGACCTCGCCGAGGTTCCGTACGTACACCGGTGCGTTCGCTCGCACCGCCACCACGACGTTTCGGATGTCCTCGAGTGACGTGACCAGACCGAGGCCACGGACCAGGAACTCTTCCGCCCCGCGTACCAGGTAACTCCCTCCCGCGTTGGTGTTGTTGCGCTCCAGCGCAGCCGCTACCTCCGGGACCGTGATGTCGTATTGGATCAGACGACCGGGGTCGAGCTGTACCTGGTACTGTTTCACCGTGCCGCCGAACGACAAGACCTCGGTGACCCCTGGCACGGTCCGAAGTTGGAACTTGGCAATCCAGTCCTGGATTGTTCGCAACGAGTCCACGCCCACCCCATCTCCCGTCACCAGATACTGGTATACCTGGCCGAGGCCGGTCGTGATGGGCCCCAACTCGGGTTCGCCAAGTCCAGGCGGAATGTCCTCCCGAGCTGATTGAAGTCGTTCAAAAACAATCTGCCGGGCAAAATAGATATCGGTTTTGTCGTCAAAGTAGACGTTGACGGTTGAAAGCCCGAACATCGAAATCGACTGAATCCGCGTTACGCCGGGGAGCCCATTCATGGAAAGCTCCACGGGAAACGTCACTAGTTGCTCCACCTCTTCCGGAGCCAACCCGGGTGATTCAGTCATGATCTGAACAAGAACCGGTGACACATCGGGAAACGCGTCCACGGGTAGCGTCCGGATGGCCTGGTAGCCCGCGCCCACGAGCACAGCCGCCCCGATCATCACGAGCATTCGCTGGCGGAGCGAAAAGTCGATAATCTGGTTGATCATTCGTGACCCCCCTCGCCGAAACTTTCTTTCATCAGTTCAGACTTAAGGGAGAAGGATCCGGACGTGACCACAGTCTCACCCAGGTCGAGGCCTCCCAGAATCTCAACCCAAGCGCCGGTTCGAACCGGGCCCGCCTCGACCGGCGTCACGCGAAATTGGCCGTCGCCTTCGGGTACGAAAACCACCGTCCTGCCATCCACGGTCTGAATGGCGCTCTCGGGAATGCCCACCAGCTCGTCACGGTCGTGGAGCACCAGATTGGCTCGAGCGAACATCCCCGGCTTCAGTGCGAGATCGGGATTTGACAGTTCGACCCGCACCTTTACGGTGCGCGATGTTGTATCGACGATCGCACCCACATAGCCGACGGCGCCGTCGAACAACCGATCCGGATACGCCTCGGTGCGAATGATCGCTGGTGCACCCACATCGACGCGTGGAAGATCAGTTTCGTACACGTCGAGCAGAATCCACAATTGTGTCAAGTCGGCGACCGTGAATAGCCGCGCGTCTGAACCCACGACCTCACCGATCGTTGCATGCTTATCGGCCACTACTCCCGAAAGGGGCGCGCGAAGTACAAACAGACTGGATGCCGAGCTGTCCGGTTCTGCGCCCAGCGCGGCAAGGGCCCGCGCTGCGGCGGTCAACGCGCCCTCGGCCTGCCGGAACTCGGCCTCCGCCTCGAGTCGTCTACGCTCCGATACGATACCGTCTCGATACAATCTCTCGGCACGTTCATAGTTCCGGCGATCGACGTCCTGTTTGATAGACGCGGTAAACCACGCCGCCTGCGCCGCCCCAAGCTCCGGGCTGTCGAGCACAACCAGTGTATCCCCCGCCCGCACCGAACTCCCGATCTCGACCGGCACGCGTCCGATGCGACCTTGCATCCTCGGACCGACGTGACTCACTCTCGCCGCATCGAACGTGACTATTCCCGTCAACCGCAATGTGTCCGGAGCGAGGATCTGCAGCGTTCCGAATTCCAGGAATGCGGAAGCAAGTTGATCCGCATCGAGAAACACCACGTCCGAACTTCCTTCGTCGCCGTGCCCCTCCGGTTCTGGCTGATCTGCCGCGCCGCAGCCCGTTATACCCAAGCCCGCGATCACGAGCCAAAGCCTCGATCGAATTCTCATCATTGCTCTATTCCTCTATTGAGAAGCGTGGCGAGTTCGGCGGGCGACTCATTTAGCGCTGCCGCAAGCTCAAACCAGGCCGCAGTTGCCTCCGCCAAAACGTCCAGATATTCCATTTGAGCGCCGACCGCGGCGGTACGCAGCACCACCACGTCGGTCACACTTACTTCGCCCTCCGCCAGAGCCGTTTCAGTAAGCGTCACATTCGCGGTCGCGGCCCGGAGCACATCTGTAGCAAACCGATCCTCGGCCATCCCGGCCAGTTCGTAACGGCGGGCCGCCGCCAGTACTTCGGCTTGAATCCGTCGCTGCGTCGCCAGGAGTTCGGCTTGAGCAACCGACCGTTCTGCGGCTGCCACTCCGCGCGCGGATTGGCCCCGGCGGAAGAGTGGAACGGTGAAACCGAGGGAGAGGCCGAAGAGATCATCCGTGTCCTCCTCTCGTCCCGAGAACGCGGCAATGGTGAGGTTCGGGAGAAGCGATAGTTTTGCCGCAGTGTACGTCCGCTCAGACGCCTCCACTTCGTAGATGACGGCCGTCAGGTCAGACCTCCGCTCGACTGCCAGCATAAGGAGGCGATTGTCGGACTCGAGCGCCACGTCAGGCGGGTGAGGCACAGATTGAGTTTTTAGTACTGTGTCGGCCCCAACGCCCAAAATCTCCGCGAGCCTCGCCGCCACGGCCGCCCGGGTTGCACCTATGCGTTGCGCTGCACTCCCTGCCCGTGCTGCCTCTAACATCGCCGCATTGCGTTCGAGTTGATTGATCTCCCCGGCCGCCAACTGTCGAGCGGCAAGATCAGCTAAACGCTCGGCAAATACCGCGTTTGAATCGCTGAGGGCTACCCGCCGCTCTGCGATCGCAAGATCGAGATAGGTCAGGCGAGTGGCGAGGCTCACGCGACGCCGGACGTCGTCCACCCGCTCCAGGGCGGATTGCACGAGTTTCCCCGCTGCACTGCGGCGGAACAACCACTGTCCGCCGATCTCGATTTCCTGACTCACGACCAGTTGCCGGTCGTAAACCGTGGCCGCCGGTGACCGACGGCGCACTCGGCCGTATTCGACCGATGGGTTCGTCGGAAAGGGCCAGAACGTCTCTGCTCGAGCGCCCCGCGGGGCCTGGACTGCCCCTTCCGCTGCAGCCACTGCGGGACTCAAAAGGACGGCACGGGTGACCGCATCGTCGATAGAAACCACCGCCGTATCCTGCCAGACGGTCGACAACGCCACACCTAACAGCGCGAGAACCATATACAACACACCTCCAACACGACCAGAGTCGCGTTGATTCTTTGAGAGTTGCGATTTTTTGGATTTTGAATGGATTCGAGTGGTCTTACGAATCCAGGGCGAGCAACTAAGCTCGAGGAGGTTCTTTAATGGGTGGTTTGCTGCGGCTGGTGTGAGTCTGGGCCTCACAGACGGCAGGGGTGGACGCGACGGCGGTTGCGGGCACCACGACAACTGCGACTATGAAGCCGACGCCGTGGATGTGCGTACAGTGATCGCTTGACGTTCCATGCCGGTGATCGGGGCCGTGTTCGGGGGCCGGGGACTGGGCGATGTCCTCGTGCCCGTGGTCTCCGCTCAGTCCCTGGACGTTATGGTGGGCGGCTGCATCCACCACCTGCTCGTGATGCACGTCGCCATCACGTGTTTCGCCGACCGCCGTCTCGACTAAGCCCAACGCGAGACTGGTGAACGCCAGGAACGCGAAACCGCGTTGTAGGAACCGCAAGCAACCAAGCATGTCCCGAATATATCTCGCCCCGTTGTTTCGCGGTATCCCTAGGACTACGCAGATGCGTACCGCGCGTATTCCCTATATAAAGGCAACAACATACAAGAGCAGCAATGCAAGCTGAACGATCGACATTCAAATCAGTATGATACGTTATGGTAGCCAATTCGGGAGAG
>JAZDDC010000635.1:0-3429 GCA_036679565.1 Gemmatimonadota bacterium | reverse complement strand
GGTATTGGAGTTGGAGTAGCGGGTTGCTCGAACGGTTTGGTTTTGCGGGGCCAGAAGCCGTAGCCTCCGTGCCACCGGCGGCGAATCCGTTGGGTCTTCAACCGTTTGGAGATTGGAATGGCGGGAGCACTACGCTGGCGTCCAATGTCGATTCGACAGCCCTGCTCGTGACCGATCCTGTGGACGAGCCCACGGTATCAGACAGTACGAATATCGCGTCTCAAAATCCCGAAGTGCAGCAAGAGGATCCCCCTGTTCGAGCCCGACCGCAAACACGATCGCCTGCTCGACAGGTGGCGGCGGAGCCCCCGCCCGATCCCGTGGGTTGGATTACGGTCAGGGCGGTTCCGTTCGGGGATTTGTACATCGACGACACGTTCGTAAAGGAAACGACGGTGTTCGAGCACGAGGTCTCAGCCGGGTCGCACGAGATAAAAATCGAGCGGGAAGATTGCGAGGCGGTGATCGACACGGTGGTAGTTAGGCCGAATCTTCGGATAGTTAGATCTTACACCCTTGTATGTGGTGGATCGTAGTGTTGAGCCCTAAGCCTGTCTTGGCTTATATCTGTTTCGTTGTCAGTTCAGCACTGGGCCTCACGGGGCAACAAGATGCCGATGTGGCAAGAGCACAGGAGGCTTACGAAGCTCTCGATTTCCGAAGCGTTATCCCCGCGGCGCGCCGGGCACTCGCCAAACCCAATCTTCCAGTGGCAGACAGAATTGTAGCGTACGAGTTGTTGGGATTCACCTACGGTGTCCTCGACTCGAACGTGCAAGCGGTGGACGCTTTTCGAAGCCTCATCTTCCTAGATCCTGATCGGGAGCCTGACGCAATTCGGGTCACGCCTCGCATCACGTCACTTTATGCGTCCGCGCTGGGGCAGGTATTGGTTGTTCGCGGTGTCCGTATTGACAGCTCTACATTTATCGGCGGGTCGATGGCCCTACCTGTTCGGTTCGCGTTGTCTCGACCGGGTAGCGTCGTCATGCGAGTGCAAGGTGAGGGACACCGGGCCCGGGTCGATTCGATCGGAGTCGTCGATGGCGAGACGATCCTTCATTGGGACTTGATGGACCTCGACTCTCTGCTGGTACCGCCGGGTACGTACGAAGTGGTGCTAGACGCGCGGTTTGGCGCAGATCGATACTCGACGCGAAAAAGTTTTGTCGTCCGTCACCAACCTGTTGATACGATTCCCCATCTATCGAGTCACCCCGACCGCGACACCCTTCCCGAGTTGACGCAACCAGACAGAGACTGGAAACCTCTCGGTTTGGCAACGTTGTACACCGCGTTCGCCTCCGGTGCGTCGTTGGCCCTTGAAAACACAACGCTCGGAAGCCCGGCGCGCCGAGAAATCGGTGGAGTGGCATTTGTCGCAATCGTGACGGGCTTTGTTATGAGTCTCAAGAAGCCGGATCCGATCCCGGTGCCGGGGAACGTGCTCTACAACCAGCTGCTGCGAGAGGACCTCGCACGTTTGAACGCCGATCGCGCCGCCGAAAACGAGGTGAAGCGCCGTCAAACGCTCGTGACGATTGTGCCTCTGCCGCGAGGCGGTGGTTCATGAAGTGCGGCGCTTTCCCCGTGTTGGGCGTTGGTTTGTTGTCCGTGACGAGCGTTGAAGCGCAAACGGTACGGTTTCGGGCAGATGCCATCGCCGTCACGTACCAGGAAATCAGCGGTACACGCGATGCGGTTGGTGCCGGGGGTGGTGGTGGCATAGAGTTGCGCTTCGGCAAGTTCCAGATCGATGCGCGGGCACATTCTGTCATGATCGATCCGGACTCGACCGGACTGGCTACGTATGACCTCGCGCAGATTGATGTCCGTGGTGCGTACCGTCTCACCGAGTTTCTGTCATTGGAGGTTGGTGGCGGACGTCGCTACGTCAGTCCGGAATTTGCTGCACAGGGTGTTGGGTACACTCGGGTGGGTGTGTATTCGGAAAATGCGTTGAACCGCCTTGCGAGTGTGTGGGTGCGAGGCGCCTTCCTACCGAGTCCAAGATTCTCTGGGGGTGGCGACGCAGAGTTAGCCTTTGAGTTTGCACTCGGTGCGGGGATTGGAACGGCGAACGGTCGTTTCCGCTTTCATGCGGAATATGAGTTTCAACGGATCGATCGGCGGGCCAACGACATAGGTGTGCCAATCCAGCAGAGTTTGTCGAGGGCCGGCATAGCCATTGGTTTTTAGGAGGACTTCAAATCTTCTTTGGCCAGGTCATGCAGTGTTGTCAGCTTGAGTATCTTCAGTTTCCGTGTTCCCATCGGCAATCGTACGTCCGTGGTGTCACCGGGGCGCTTGTTGAGTAAAGCGGAGCCGAGTGGCGACCCTACAGAAATCTGCCCCTTGTCGAAGTCGATGGCGTCCGGAACGACCAGTTCGTAGGATTCCGAGTCACCGGTGTCCAGGTCTTTCACGCGTACGTGCGACCCCAATCCGACCTTATCTGCCGGAATTTTCGATATATCGATGGAGGACAGTTTGACGAGTCTGCCGCGGAGTTGACTCAAACGCGCACTCACGAACCCCTGTCGCTCCAGAGCCGCGTGATAGTCCCCGTTTTCCTTCAAATCCCCGTTGGCCACGGCTTTTTCCAGCGCGGCGGGCAGGATAACGTTCAGCTCGTGCTGAGTTGTCTGGATGGGACCTCGGAGACCTCACCTCGTTCAGTCCCACATCATACTGCGGATCACAAATCCTATGTTTGCGGGTCGTTCGGCCAGGCGCCGCATGTACCACGGGAACCAAGCCTCTCCGTAACTGACTAAGACACGGGTGGAAACTGACGCCGCCGCGAGCCGTCGTTGCTCTGCGACGCGAATACCGTACAGCATGGTAACCTCGTACGCATCTTCAGGAGAACCGATTTCTTTCGCGGCGGTGCCGATTCGTTTTATGAGTGATAGGTCGTGTGTGCCCAGAGCGTGCGGATACCGCTTTCCATTGGGTCCCGCTCCGGGCACCGAGGCCGAGTGCTCCAGCATGCGACGCGCTAACATATAGTAGTTTTCGTCCACGTCCTTCTTATCTGGATAGGCGATCCCCGCCGGTTCGTTGTACGCTCCCTTGACCAGGCGGATACAACCGCCGGCGTCGAGGAGGGATGCTAGATCGTTTTCCGTGCGGAAGAGATAGGACTGAACACAAACACCTATGTTTGGGTAGCGTGCCCGTGCGCGCGTGTAGTGTTCCAATGTTACATCGACGTACTCCGACGCTTCCATGTCGATCCAGAAGAAATTGTTGAGTTGTTGGGCACGGGCAATCAATCGCTCCAAATTTTCGTACGCCATTTCAGCGTCGATATCCAACCCGAGTTGCGTAAGTTTCACAGAGACATGAGCGTCCAACCCGCGGTCCTTCACGCTTTCGAGCACGGTCAAGTAGTGGTCTACGACGCCGTCAACCTCGGCCTTTGAG
>JAZDDC010000634.1:0-2055 GCA_036679565.1 Gemmatimonadota bacterium | reverse complement strand
CATTGCGCCCGTCGATGCGCGTGCAAACGTCGCAACCGGCGGCCGTGCGCCGCATGTGTATCACGACGGTCCAGGGAATGATTGTCGGTAGCAAGTGTTTTATGGGTGTGATGGTCCCGGGTCACGGCAAGGTTCATCGGGCATGTGCGGCACGTTGTATTAGCAGTGGCACTCCACCGATACTCGCCGTGACGGACGAGACTGGCGGAGCGCAATACATTTTGTTGATCGGCGAAAATGGAGAGCAGATAAACGGCGCGTTGGCCCCCATGGCCGCCGAAAACGTAGAAATTACGGGCAATCTCGAGCGTTGGGGCGATTGGTTCGTTTTGAAGGCCGACCCAGATGGCTATAGACGAATACCATGACGTTACATCGTTCCGCCGATATGTCATATCCTCACTTCCGAGAGTCTTTGCCGTCATTCGACGAGCAGGCGGGTCGTTACGTTTTGCGATTCGCCCGCACACGCTCCGAACTCAAGACCATTCAGCAACTACGTTTCGATGTATTTAATCTGGAATTGGGCGAGGGTTTGGACACCTCGTTTCAGAGTGGGCGCGACGAAGATGATCTCGACAGGTTTTTCCACCACCTCATGATCATGACGGCGGATCTCGAATCGGTCGTGGGCACGTACCGCTTGCAAACCGCACCCATGGCGACCACGAGCGGTTTTTACTCCACTGGAGAGTTCGACCTTTCCGCGTTGCCGGAAGGTATTCTCCAAAACTCCGTTGAAATTGGGCGCGGATGCGTTGCAAAGGCCCATCGCAACGGACGTGTCTTGCATCATCTCTGGAAAGGGATCGCCTCGTATCTTACATGGAATCGCAAACGTTTTCTTTTCGGTTGTTGTTCTCTCCCGACACTCGACGTATCGGTGGCCCATAGTGCTTTGGGTTTCTTCATGAAGCACGGGCACATGCACCCAACAGTACGCGTCTCCCCAATTGTCAGTTGTCTTTCACGTCAGCCACACATCTCATCCCAATTCGATCACGCCAACATTCCACCGTTGTTCCAGAGTTACTTGAAGCTTGGAGCCAAGGTTTGTGGGCCACCGGCCATAGACTACGCATTCAAGACAACTGATTTCTTCGTTCTGTTGGATACAAATGAACTCCAACCACGCGTTCACCACACGTTTTTTCGAGACGCATCGCACGGACAGCGTCGCACGTCGGCGCTGGTTTCGGCGTAGAGAAGTCGGGCAATGATCGCCGGGCGACGTGTTCGCTTCGTACGTTTGACCTGTCGAGTCGGTGCTTTAGCCCCATGGACAATTTTGTGCGCCGTTGCTCTTTGCGTTACGCCAGCCATCGGAGTGGTCCACGGTTCGGCAAGTCGTACTTGGCGCCGACACGTAAGCCGGATCTACGCCGATGGCATGGCGCGCATCATCGGCATGCAAGTATCCGTCAAAGGGACGCCCCCCTCTGCACCGTATGTGCTGGTTGCAAATCACCTGAGTTACATCGACATCATCCTACTAGCGCGGGACCTCGGTTGCATATTCGTTGCAAAACGTGAAGTACGTGAGTGGATCGCGTGGGGAACTTTGGCACGTTTGGCTGGCACCATATTCTTAGACAGAAAAAGCACGAAAGATACGATGCGTGTTATTTCCGAGATACGACGACGAACGAAGGCTGGGGATGGTGTTGTCCTGTTCCCGGAGGGCACCAGCACAAGAGGTGATCGGGTCCTACCCATGAAATCAGCGCTTTTGGAGTCTGTAGCCTTCGACCGCGCACCAGTTCAATATGCCGCGATTTCGTATTCGACTCCTGTCGGGGAACGCCCCGCCGACTCCGCGGTTTGCTGGTGGGGAGACATGACCTTTGGCCCGCACTTTCTGGCACTGCTGCAAATGAAAAGTTTTAACGCAACAATCTCATACGGCGATGCGCCGATGCAAGGCACTGATCGGAAGAAACTGGCAAAGGATTTACACCGCGCGGTCGAGATGCAGCTTACTTCGGTAGCAGACTAATCCATGATAGAACAACTCATCGAATCGAATATTACGATACTACGCTTAGGTTTGAACGT
>JAZDDC010000633.1:0-11786 GCA_036679565.1 Gemmatimonadota bacterium | reverse complement strand
GGCCTCGGTCCCGGTACTCACCGGCCATTTGCTCCTGTTCCATCCGGCGATCATGTACCTCAAGGAGCTTATTGACCGGGGCGAGCTTGGGACGACCTACTACATGTACAGCCAGCGTGTAAACTTGGGGCAAATCCGGCCGGACGAGAACGCTCTGTGGAGTTTTGGGCCTCATGACGTCTCGGTGGCCATGTATTTGCTGGGGGGACCACCTGTGCGTGTTACGGCCCATGGCCGGAGTTATCTCCAGCCGGGCATTGAGGACGTCATTTTCTTGACCATGGAGTTTGAAACTGGCGTCATCGTGAACGCCCAAATGTCGTGGCTGGATCCTCATAAGGAGCGTCGGCTCACGGTTGTAGGGTCAAAAAAAATGGTCGTCTTCGACGATATGCAGGCGCGGGAAAAGTTGAAAGTGTACGACAAGGGAGTGGACCAACCGCCCCAGTATCAGTCCTACGGAGAGAGCTTGGCTATTCGGGAGGGGGATATCTGGATTCCTCGAATCGCAAACTCGGAGCCGTTACGGGCGGAAATTGAACACTTTCTGGCGGTGATACGGGGAGATGACACGCCGAAGGCTGATGCCGAGGATGGCTGGCAGGTCGTTCGAGTCCTCACTGCCGCGTCACGGTCCCTTGTTGAACGAGGTGCCGTCATCACATTGGATCCTATTGGAGCAGAGCAAACGTGACGAGCGAACAAACACTGATAGATAAGGCCAATGACCGCTCGGCGTTGTTCGGTGTCATCGGTCTTGGATATGTCGGACTTCCCCTCTGCATGGAGATCGCGCGGGCGGGGTTCAAAGTGGTGGGTTTCGACGTCAATTCGGCGGTGTGTAACCGGGTAAACGCCGGTGATTCGCACGTTGGTGACGTCACATCCGAAGCGTTGAAAGAATTTGTCGATCGTGGTCTCATCGAAGCGACCACAGACATGTCACGAATGTCTGAAGCGGATGTTCTGTCCATTTGCGTTCCGACACCGCTTTCGAAAACACGTGATCCCGATATTGCGTTCGTGCTTGCCGTGGGCGATTCCCTGACAAGAACCATCCGCGCCGGCCAGGTCATTGTGTTAGAGAGTACCACCTATCCGGGAACCACACGCGAACATCTTCTTCCGCGAATGGAACGTTCGGGTCTCAAGGTTGGGAAAGATGTCTTCCTTGCGTTCAGCCCTGAGCGAGTTGATCCGGGCAATCCCACTTGGCAAACACGCAACACACCCAAAGTCATTGGCGGGATTACGGAAGCATGCCGCCGTGTGGTCACCGCCGTGTACGGTCCGGTCTTCGACACTCTAGTACCGGTGGATTCGACCGAGGCGGCAGAGTTAGTCAAGTTGCTCGAGAACACCTTCCGCAGCGTGAATATTGGTCTGGCGAACGAAATGGCCATCGTGTGTGACAAATTGGGCGTGGATGTGTGGAGTGTGATCGACGCCGCCGCGACGAAGCCGTTTGGGTTCATGAAGTTCACACCGGGGCCCGGTTTGGGTGGCCACTGCATACCAATTGACCCGCATTATCTTGCGTGGAAAATGCGCGGGCTCAATTACAAGACGCGGTTCATCGACGTTGCGAGCGAAGTCAACGCCGAGATGCCGGCGTTTTGGGTGAAAAAAGTTGCAGAACAGTTGAACGAAGATGCGCTTGCGGTGCGCAATTCTCGTGTTTTAGTTTTGGGTGTGGCTTATAAAAAGGACATCGACGACCAACGTGAGAGTCCAGCCCTCGACATCATTGGATTGTTGCGTCAGCAGGGCGCGGATGTCCAATATCACGATCCCTACATTGATCAGATAACCGATGACGGTGATACGTTGCGGTCGGTAGATCTTACGGCGGACCAGCTTTCGGCCGCTGCGTGTGTTGTGATCGCCACCGATCACACACACGTTGACTACGACCTCATACGCAAGCATGCGGGCCGCGTGGTTGATACGCGAAATGCCCTTCGTCGTATGACCAGCCAAACGTGATTGCCCGGCCCCACCGAGCGAGGAGTTGCTAGTGCGGGCTCTTGTCACTGGAGCCGCCGGGTTCCTCGGTTCGCACCTCTGCGATCGGCTGCGTAGCGACGGTTACACGGTCTTGGGGATGGATAACCAAGTCACCGGCTCCCTCCACAACCTCGCCCATCTCAAAGATGATCCGGGTTTCTCGTTTCAACACCATGACGTCTCTTGTTTCATTGATGTTCAGGGCGAATTGGATGCAATTTTTCACTTTGCGTCACCGGCCAGTCCCATCGACTACTTACAACTCCCCATTCAAACTCTGAAGGTCGGATCGCTGGGGACTCACAATGCATTGGGTCTCGCGAAGGTAAAAAAGGCGAGGTTTTTTTTGGCGAGTACGTCGGAGGTGTATGGCGACCCGCAAGTGCATCCGCAACCAGAGACGTATTGGGGCCACGTCAACCCGGTTGGGCCACGCGGGGTGTACGACGAGGCGAAACGATTCGCCGAGGCTATCACGATGGCGTATCACACCTACCATGGCGTCGATACACGCATCGTCCGAATATTCAACACGTACGGTCCGCGAATGCGACCGCACGACGGCCGGGTCGTTTCGAATTTTATTGTCCAAGCGTTGGCCGGCGAACCGCTCACAATTTACGGGGATGGGTTACAGACGCGTTCCTTCTGCTATGTGAGTGATTTAATCGAAGGAATCCTGCGGCTTTTCAACTCCGGGACGCACGAACCGGTGAACATCGGAAACGACCGAGAGTTTAGCGTGCGTGAACTTGCGCAACATGTGGCGGAGTTGACGTCAACGAGTCCAGTTTTCGATACACAGCCACTCCCGGAAGATGATCCCCGGCAACGACGTCCCGATCTGACCACCGCACGCGAACAACTTGGCTGGGAGCCAAGCGTCCAGCTACGGGACGGCTTGGTGAAAACAATCGAATATTTCAAGTCGCGGCCGGACTGATACCAGTCCGCCGGTTAGGCTTGGCGTCGGCCAATTTTCACGGGTATAGGGGAAGCTATGGACGTCCGGCCTGAACACGTACTCGCCATTGCCAAGGAGCGTTTTGCCCTCCAGGATTACTATGGGTGCCTCCATTTGGTTGAGGATTTGATCGGCCGTGGTCAAGCATACGCAGATGCGTTTCACCTTCTCGGCATGGCCAGGCACATGGTCGATCAGCGGGATGCGGCCTTAGAAGCGTTGGATCGAGCCCTTGAACTAAACCCCCGATACGTAGAGGCCCACGTGCATCGTGGACTCGTCTTGAATGAAATGGGTCGATCCGACGAGGCAGCAGAATCGTTCGAAGCCGCACAGGCTTCGGGCGGCGAACCGCTCGAGGGGATTGCGCGCCACCATGCGTCCAAACTCGCCAACCACCACGCGCAATTGGGAGATGCCTATGCCGAGGTTGGCGCACTCGTGCAAGCCATCGATCAATATCGAACCGCGCTGCGACTCGGACCCACTTTTCACGATCTTCGTTACCGGCTGGCCAGATTCTTACTCGAGTGTGGTCGCAGTCTGGAGGCTCGAGAAGAACTGGAGGCTGTGGTAGCAGCTCGCCCCCAATTTTTTGAGGCCCGAGCAACGCTTGGTCTGGCATGTTACGTTTCCGGAGACGTCGTCTCAGCTGCTACGATCTGGGAGGCGATGAAAGAACAGTACCCGAACGAGGTTCGCGTGAAGGCTTACCTCGCCATGTTAAAGCGAGCGAATGATCCCAAGCCACCCCAATAGACGGCGTCGATATCTGTCCTCACGATCCGTCACGGCCGTTATCGTCGTTCTCGTTTCATGTCAATCGGCGGCCGCGAAGCACGAGTCTCTCGGTGACGAGGCGTATGCCCGTGGTCGGTTTGCCGATGCGTTGATCGAGTACCGGTTCGCGTTCAGCGAAGACGTGCAGCCGAACCTGGTGGCTAAGCGGGCAATGGCCGCATTAAACTCAGGTGACCTGGAAGAAGCGGCCGAACAGTTCGCGACCCTAGCGCCGCTGGCCGAACACCGCGCGACGGAGGCCGCCGACGGTCTCGAACGTGTAGCGCAGGCCGCTCTCAGAGCCAACAATGGAGAGGCCTTGCAAGCCGCTTTGGTCGGGTTGCAAAATGTCGCCGAAGGTAGAGCAATAGGTCGTTTCGCTCGGGAATTGGCTGCCGATTTGGGCGACGAACCGGAATCGGAGGAGGCCTTGGATGTTTTATTGTACGCCGCCGCCGCCGCGCCAAACGTCGATCAGCAAGACTCGCTTATGTTCGTTTACAGTACGGTGCTTCGACGCTTGGGCCGATGCGCGGAAGCGGTCCCGGTCCTTGAGAGCTTGGTGCGTCGTGGTCGGCTTACTTCCCTTGTGTCGGGTTCCCGTGGCTGGGCTACGAATTGTGCGTTGCGACTCGGTCGACAGGCGTTAGACCGACGGTCGCCGGAAGCGGCGGTTCGGTGGTTTGAGAAGGCCGTAACTCTGGGCTCGGGAGATTTCGTTCGCCGATCTGCTCGGATAGGCGTAGCCGACGCGAGGGCCGCCATGGGAGATTTTGGTGGTGCAATCGATGGATACCGTTTTGCCCAGTCGGGGCTTCGTCAGTCGGATTCACTTTACGTGGCGATCGATCGCAAAATTAATAACATCTTCGACGCCAGAAATTCGTTTCGGTAACGGACCGTGTTGAAAGGTTTGGGGTTCTAAGGACGCATGTGTATTCCCAATCGACTGGTTGTGCTCTCTCCGCTGTTGCTGGCGGCGTGTGGTGGTGGCTTCAAGCCCGAGAGTTACACCGACCCTCTCGAGTTGCTGGAGGTGTCCGAAGCCATGTACCGTAACGGCAATTGCCGTACGGCTTCTGAGGGTCTGAGACAGGTCAGTTTTAGCGTCCCCGCCCGAGATAGCATGGCCCTGCGTGCCCGGTTTTTCTTGGCGGAATGTCATCTAAAAGGCTCCGAGTTCCTTGAGGCGGCCCGGCAGTTTCAGCGGATTGCCGATGAGGCGCCGTCCAGCGGTTTTGCCCCCAATGCTTTGCTGCGTGCTGCGGACTCCTATGCTAAGCTCTGGAAGGGCCCGCAACTGGACCCGACCTATGGCGAAACCGCACTGTCCACGTATCGAGAGGTGATCGCTCGGTTTCCGGGTACCACTGCCGCCCGACGAGCGGGTGCCCGCACGCTAGAACTCAATGATCGGTTTGCGGAAAAAGAGTTCACGACCGGAGAACTCTATATGCGGTGGAAAGCCTACGACTCGGCCATCTTGTATTTCAAAAATGTGGTGGCCACGTACGGCCAGACACAGTACGCTGCTCGTGCTCTTCTCCGGTTGGTGGATGTCTACAAGCGGCTGGAGTACGATACGGAACGGACCGATATGTGTCAGCATCTAAGAGATTTCTTTGCGGGAGTGGAGGGCGTTGACAGCCGGTGTCCGGCTGCAAGCATCCCCTGACCCAGTGCGCATCGGCGTTTTTGGCGGTTCTTTCGACCCCGTTCATATTGGCCACCTTTTAATCGCCGAGTCGGCAGCGGAATCGCTGTCCCTCGATCAGGTTCGGTTTGTCCCGGTAGGGCAACACCCGGTCAAGATCGATGCTGATGCGGTGAGTCCGAGGCACCGTCTGGCGATGCTGGACCTTGCGGTGGCGGGTAACTCCCGGTTTTGGGCAGATGCTACCGAGATCGATCGCGGTGGTGTTTCATACACGGTCGATACCCTTGCCGTTCTGAGGGACCAATTTCCGCAAGATCAGTTATTTTTGATGGTTGGCGCGGATGCCGCCCAGCTCTTGACCACCTGGCACCAAGCCTGGCGGTTGCCGGAGCTGGCGACGGTGGTCGCGATGTCGCGGGGCGAGGCCCCCGCACCTGATCATGATCTTATTGACCTGCGTATAACAGTGCCGTCGCTGGGAATCTCGGCCACGGGCATCCGTGAAGCGCTGCGCGCGGGTCAGTCGATACGTTACCAGGTGCCGGACGATGTGATGCATTACATCGAAAGTCACCGGTTGTATTTGTGTGAGGAAGAATGCTCAAACAACTCGTCACGAAGGTCGTCGGCAGCAGATTCGACAGAGAGCTAAAACGCCTTCAACCTATCGTCGATGCCATCCACGAACATGAGAAGAACTTAGCGGCGCTTTCGGACGAGCAGGTTCAGGCGCAAACCGTAAAGCTTCGGGGAATTCTCAAAGAGCACTACGGTGCTCTTGACGAGGAACTCACTGAACGTCGTGACGCCAAGCATGCGTGCGCTGACCCCGTCGAACGGGATCGATTGTCGCAGCAGGTTCACGATCTCGAAGAAAAACTCAAGACGCAGATCCAAGAGGCACTGGATGATGTATTGCCGGAGGCCTTTGCGACGGTGCGCGAGGCGTGTCGGAGGCTGCTGGGTACGACGGTGGTGGTGACCGGCCACGATCTCAAGTGGGAAATGGTTCCCTACGATGTCCAACTCATTGGTGGCATCGTGCTCCATCAGGGAAAGATTGCCGAAATGGCGACGGGCGAGGGAAAGACACTTGTTGCCACGTTGCCCATGTACCTAAACGCGTTGACTAGGCGTGGGGTGCATCTCGTCACGGTCAATAACTATCTGGCGCGTCGTGACTCGCAGTGGATGGGGCACTTGTTCAAATTCCTCGGATTGACCGTGGGGTGTTTGGACGACACCGAACCTCACAGTCCCACCCGGCGCGAAGCCTACCTCGCGGATATTACGTACGGGACCAACAACGAATACGGTTTTGACTACCTCCGTGACAACATGGTCTTTTCGCTGGAACATCGCGTCCAGCGACAACATGTTTTCGCGATCATCGACGAAGTCGATAGCATCTTGGTCGATGAAGCTCGCACGCCGTTAATTATTTCAGGGCCAGTTGGGAACGAGGCAGACACGAAGTATGCCGATTTCAACGCCCAAGTAAGACAACTGATCCGTAAGCAAACGGCGGTTGTCAATCGACTCGTTGCGGAAGCTGAGCCGTTATTGCAAGGTGAAGAACCGGATTACGACGGCAGTGTAAAATTGTATCAAGCGCAAAAGGGCATGCCGAAGAACAAGCGTTTGATGAAGCTTTTGCAGGAACCGGCGTTTCAACAACTCATTCAAAAGGTCGAGTTGGACGTCCTCGCGGATCGCAAGTTGTCGGCAAAGGATAAACGGTTGGCGAAGGTCGAGGAGGAGTTGTATTTCGTGATCGACGAGAAGGGGCGGTCGGCACACTTGACCGATCTGGGTGTCGAAGAAATGAGCCCCGATGATCCGGACCTGTTTCTCGTGCCGGACATCTCTGAGGAAGTCGGTAGACTCGAAAAGGACGACTCGTTGTCGGCGGAGGAAAAACTCGAGAAACGGCGGCTGGTCGAAGAGGAATACGCGAACAAATCAGAAAAACTGCACATCATCCATAAGCTACTGCAGGCCTATGCGTTGTATGAGAAGGACGTGGAGTACGTCGTGCAAGAGGGCCAAGTGTTCATCGTCGATGAATTCACGGGGCGTATCATGGCTGGCAGACGTTGGTCTGACGGATTGCATCAGGCCATTGAGGCAAAAGAAAGTGTTACGGTGCGGGGGGAAACACAGACACTCGCGACGGTAACCATCCAGAATTACTTCCGCATGTACGACAAGCTTGCGGGGATGACCGGTACGGCGGAAACGGAAGAGCGAGAGTTCTGGGAGATTTATCACCTCGACGTGATGGTGATTCCAACCAACCGTCCAAACCGGCGTCGAGACCACGAAGATCTCATCTACCGCACGCGGCGCGAGAAATATGCCGCCATCATTGAGGAAATCGAACGTCAACATGAGCGTGGCTTACCGGCTTTGGTCGGTACGGTAAGCGTTGAGACGTCCGAGACGCTTGCGCGGATGCTCAAGCGGCGTGGATTGAAACACGAGGTGCTCAACGCCAAACAACATCAGCGTGAAGCTGAGATTGTCGCGAACGCGGGTCAGACCGGCGCGGTGACGATCGCCACGAACATGGCTGGCCGTGGAACGGATATCAAACTTGGTGCGAAGGTCAAGCAGTGCCAGGTGTGTGGTATTCGATCGAAGGTCGCACCGTTCGGGCAACAACTCGAAGAACCTGACCTGTCACGTGCGGAAATCGGTGAACGGGAGTGTGAGGCCGATCCACCCTGCGGGTTGGTGATCATCGGCACCGAGCGGCACGAATCTCGGCGGATCGATCGGCAGCTTCGTGGACGGTCCGGTCGGCAGGGTGATCCGGGTCAAACACGCTTCTTCTTGTCGTTGGAAGACGATTTGATGCGTTTGTTCGGGTCCGATCGAATTGCACGGTGGATGGAAAAAACCGGCGCGGAAGAAGGCGACGTGATTACCCATCCCTGGGTCACGAAGGCCATCGAAAATGCGCAGAAACGTGTCGAGTTACAAAACTTCCAAGTAAGAAAGCGGTTGCTTGACTACGACGATGTTATGAACCAACAACGCGAAGTTGTGTACGCGCTTCGTCTCTTTGCATTGGAGGGCGGGGAGGAACTCAAAGCGGAAGCCGTCCGCATGATCGATGCGGCGTTGGAACGTTTTACCAAGCAATTTGCAGAAACACCGCCAGAGGACTGGGACCGGCAGTTCATTGGGGCCGAACTGTTGATGCGATTCCTCGTTTCCTTCCCGGACGTCACAGACCCCGAAAAAGTTACTGATTACGATAGTCTACGGGATGCTGCCAAGGAGGCCGGTCGGAAGGCGTTTCAAACCAAGATCACAACCTGGGATGAAATGTCGTCTCGTTTTAACGCGCCTGATCTTTCAGAGAAATTACTTTCAAATGTTATGTTGCAGGTCAGTGATGAAAAGTGGAAAGATCATCTCTACGATTTAGATCAACTCCGCACGGCCATTCAATATCGCGCGTACGGACAGAAGGACCCGTTGGTTGAATACAAGCAAGAGGCCTTTGACCTCTTTGCTGATTTTATGAATGATGTCCGACAGTCATTCACCGAGCGGTTGTTCAAACTACAAGTGCAAGCCCCAACGGCCGGACCACCGCCGGGGTCGTCCCGCCCACCCGTCGGTGGGCCGGCTGCCAGTGGACGCGATGGCCGTTCTCAGGCTGACCTCCTTGTCCCCGGTGCCGCCCGCAGACCGGTAGCCCCCCCACGCGGATTGACCACATCGGGGCCATCAGGAGGCGCGGGTGGACAGAAAAAACCCGCCAGGGTTGCCAAGTCATCAGAACCAAAAGTTGGGCGAAACGAACCGTGTCCGTGTGGCAGCGGGAAGAAGTACAAGAAATGCCATGGCGCGGTGGCCTAGGCTCGCGAAACCCGGGTACAGTCGCGAGGGATTTTGCTTACCACTCCGCGGGGAGGTACTGGCATGTTGTTGCCATGGCGGCGTCTCCTATGGCCCACGTTCCGACCGCAGATCGCCCGCGCGAACGACTCTCCAGCTTAGGGCCGACGGCGTTGACGACCACGGAACTCTTGGCCATTCTCCTTGGGACCGGCAGCACGGGTCGTAGCGCTTTCTCAGTGTCGGTGGATGTTCTTGCGAGTGTGGATGGATCTATCCGGGCGCTGGCGCGAAGACAGGTTGCCACGCTTGCGAAGGTGCCGGGGTTGGGTAGGGCAAAGGCGGCGCGTATCGTGGCGGCGTGTGAATTGGCGCGTCGGTTGGCGGTGGAAAAAGATGAGGCACTCCGTGAAATCCAATCGCCCGCCGATGTGGCACGACTTTGTGGGCCGCGGCTCAGAGACCTCGATGTCGAGGAGTTTCATCTTTTGACTCTCGATGCGCAAAACCGCGTCACGCGGCAGGTCCTCATCACACGTGGCATACTCAACGGATCGCTTGTGCATCCGCGGGAAGTCTTTCGTGCTGCCATTGCCGAGGCAGCCGCGGGTATCATTGTAATTCATAATCACCCATCCGGAAACCCGACTCCGTCAGCCGAAGATCGCAGTGTTACGGTACAACTTTCGGATGCGGGGAAGATATTGGACGTTCCGGTTTTTGATCATGTTATCGTGGCCGGGCATCGTTACTTCAGCTTTGCAGAGGCGGGTCTGTTGTGACGAGTGTCATCGCGGAGTTTGACGCGGAACTGGCGCGCGATCTTTCCCAACACGCTGATCGGATCGATTTGGGTCTTGTCGAGCGCGCGTTCCGTTTTGGCGTCTCGGCACATCGGGGTCAAAAACGACGGTCTGGTGACGACTTCATCACACACTCGGCCGCCGTGGCGCGGATCCTCCTCGACCATCATATGGACTCGGTGTCGATTGCCTCGGCGTTACTCCACGACGTGGTGGAGGACGCGGACGTAACCATCGGCGACCTGCGCGAAGTCTTTGGTGACGAGATCGGGTTGATTGTCGATGGACTCACCAAAATTTCTAGTTTGAGTTTCCGGTCCAGTACAGAAGAGCAGGTCGAGAACTACCGAAAGTTACTGTTGTCCATTGCGAGTGACGCGCGTGTCATTATCGTGAAGCTGGCTGACCGCTTGCACAACATGCGCACGTTGGAACATATGCCTGAGGCAAGTCAGCGTCGTATCGGTCGCGAGACGCGAGAGATATACGCACCGCTCGCCCATCGTTTCGGTATGGCGGGGATAAAAGCCGAACTCGAAGATCTGGCGTTTAAGTTCCTCGAACCAACCGAATACAAAGACATTGTCGCCAAGCTCAAATCACGTTCCGGTGAGCGGGATGAGATGATTCGCCGTTTGCGTGCGCCGTTGGAAAAATCCTTTGCCGAGGCGGCAATCGAACAGTGCGAAGTGACTGGGCGCCCCAAACATCTCTGGTCCATTTATCGGAAGATGAAACATCGGAATAAGCCACTGGAAGAGATTTATGATCTCATGGCCGTGCGGGTGCTCGTACAGTCCGTGCCGGATTGTTATCACGTGTTGGGTATTATTCACTCATATTGGACCCCATTGCAAGAACGCATCAAAGATTATATCGCGTCACCTAAATCCAACGGGTATCAGTCGCTTCATACGACAATTTTTGGTCCCGGCGGAGAGTTGTATGAAATCCAGATTCGCACGATGGAGATGCATCGTACGGCAGAGTTTGGCATAGCGGCGCATTGGATTTACAAAGAAGGATCGCGTAGCGACGAACTCGATCAGCATCTTGGGTGGTTCCGCCAGCTCATTGAACTCCAGCAAGACGCGCATACGCCCGAAGAATTTCTCGAGTTCCTAAAGATCGACCTTTACCAAGACGAGATTTTTGTCTTTACGCCGCAAGGCGATGTCAAGCGATTGCCGACCGGGGCCACACCCATCGATTTCGCATTTGCCGTGCATACCGAAATCGGCTTACGATGCCAGGGGGCCAAGGTCAATGGTCGAATCTCCCCGCTACACCGGCCACTCAAGAACGGGGACACAGTCGAGGTCATTACCGGCAATCATCAGCGGGCCAGCCGCGATTGGTTGAACCACGTGTTGACTGGTCGCGCACGGCATCGCATCCGTCAATGGGTCAAACAAGAAGAAGCAGACAGGAGCACGGCCCTGGGACGGGAGATACTCGCACGTGAACTCCGTCGGCGCCGGTTGACACCTCCAGACGGTAAAGCGCTTGCGGCCGCGGCCACGAAACTGTCGTTGGGTTCGGAGTTGGGTGTTCTCCAATCGTTAGGCCGCGGCGACATCCCGATGCGTCAGGTCCTCAAGACGCTTTTCCCCGAACGGTCGCATGATGATTTGCCGGACGTTAAGCCAAACGTTCTGGGCCGCATGTTGAACCGCATCCGTCTTGGTCGCGGGGTACGTATCCAGGGGGTTGATGGCATGCT
>JAZDDC010000632.1:0-4494 GCA_036679565.1 Gemmatimonadota bacterium | reverse complement strand
AAGAAGATCGATTAACGGTGTGGGAAAAGATGCCCGAGTGGTTTTCCAGGAACGTAATTCTGATCCCAGCACCTCCCACACTTGTTCGTCAGCGGTGTCGAGGCCTTCTTGCGAGAACACCAAACGGGCGGCCTTCATGACGCGCTCTGTGTTTGCCGTTCCGTGAACTCTCCTTGTGACGTCCTGCGCCAGCTGGCGTTGTGCGTCGCGTGCACCGGGGTTTTGGTCATGGCGCGACATGATACCGTCAATCTCCGCGTGTGCCAAAAACGTAAAAGTCTTGAGGTGGGACTCGACGTCACGATCGTCCGTATTGATCCAGTACTGAAAAAACGCATACGGAGAAGTCAACTCAGGATCGAGCCAAACGTTACCCGTTTCAGTCTTCCCGAATTTTGCCCCGGACGCGTTGGTCAACAGGGGTGCGCAGAGCGCGTGTGCCTCGCCGCCTTCTACGCGACGAATAAGATCAATGCCAGCGGTAATGTTACCCCACTGATCGCTGCCACCCATCTGGAGTTCACAACCCATTGATCGGTAAAGATGCAGGAAGTCGTATGCCTGGAGCAGCATGTAACTGAATTCGGTAAACGAGATCCCCGCTTCCAAACGGCTTTTCACGGAATCCTTTTGCAACATCGTGCTGATCGTGAAGTGCTTCCCGGTATCGCGTAGAAACTCCACAAGCGATAACGGTAGTAACCAATCCGCGTTGTTCGTAACACGGGCGGCGTTCGTTCCGGAAAAGCTTAAGAATTGTTCGAGTTGTTCTTTTACAGCCGCGGAGTTGGCCGAGATTTCGTCCAAGGTCAACAGTGGTCTCTCCGATTTCCGTCCACTCGGGTCCCCAATCATGCCGGTGCCACCGCCTACCAGAACCACTGGAGTCCCACCCGCCCGTTGTAAATGCGCAAGCAACATGACCGGCACCAAACTGCCCACATGAAGGCTTGTGGCGGTCGGATCGAAACCGATATATCCGTGTATGGAACCCTGTATCAACCTCTTTTCGAGGCCGGGCGTGGCGTTGTCAAAAAGGCCGCGCCACTGCAGTTCCTTTAGTAATTCTTGCATGGCGCGCGAAGGTTACGTTTGCTCATGGCCGCTGGCAAGCAGGCCCACAACCCGGTAGCTTGAGTTCGATGGGCAGGATCAAAGACGCACTCGTTTCATTCTGGCAAATCCCCGCCGTCCCACGTGTGCTTGGTGTGGTGTTGCTGGGTGGTATGGGTCTTGGGATCGGGACATTCGTTGGCTCTTGGTCCAGGGCATGTGCCGGTGCGTCCTGTCCGTCCATTGCGGAGTTCAACGAGTACACCCCCGTTCAATCGCTAAAATACTACGCTGCAGACGGGCGACTCATCACCGACGCCGGAGAGAGTCGCACGGTACTACCTCTCGCAGAGATGTCCTCGGCCATTCCCTCGGCGATGTTGGCCATCGAAGACAAGCGGTTCTTTGAACACGGGGGCGTTGATTTCAAACGGTGCGTTTTTGCGGCTGCACGAGCGGCGCTGACGTTTAGTTTTGGCTCAGGTGGTTGCTCTGGCATCTCCATGCAACTCGCGCGCAACATCTTCCCTGACCGGTTGCCGTCCGATCGTAGTTCTAAGTTGACCACCGTGCGTCGGAAAGTGCGCGAAATCCAGGTGGCTCTTGAACTGGAGAAGACGTATTCCAAAGAACGTATCATCGAGCTGTATCTCAACCAGATTTTTTTGGGTGGGCGCGCCTACGGCGTTGAGATGGCGTCACAACAGTACTTCGGTAAATCTGCAGGTGACGTGAATGTCGCGGAGGCCGCCGCACTTGCTGCCATGACACAGTTGCCCAACCGTTACGATCCCCGCCGATATCCGGAACGACTCGCGCGCCGACGAAACACGGTCCTGAACCTGATGCGCGATCAGGGATACCTCACACCCCAAGATACGGAGCGATGGAAGGCGTACCCGATTGCTGTAAGTCGTGCCGGTGATGGTTATCGCGGTGTGGCAGAGTATTTCGTCGAGTGGGTCCGCCAACAGGTTTATGCGCGATTCGGGAATCAACTCTTCACAGAAGGTTACCGAATTTACACGACGTTGGACCTCGACATGCAACTTGCCGCCGAGCGGTCGTTGGTCGATCAACTTCGCGCGATAGAGAGCGGTTCGATTCGCGCTTTTAACCACGAGACGTACGACGAGTTCGTCACTCGGCACGGCGGAACGCCGCCATTGAACAACTCAGCAACACCCTATTTGCAGGGCGCGTTAGTGACGCTCGATACCACGGGGCATGTGCTCGCGATGGTCGGCGGGCGCAGTTTTGCAGAGTCCAAATTTAATCGTGCCGTCCAAGCCCTGCGACAACCAGGTTCCACTTTTAAGCCGTTTGTGTACTCTGCCGCGCTACGCGCCGGTCGTCCCGCGAGTTATATCGTAGAAGACGAACCTATTAGCACCATGCAGAACGATAGCATGCCATGGGAGCCCGTGAATTTCGAAGGCGATTTTCGTGGTCCCATGACGATACGCGAAGGTCTCAAGTTATCCCGCAACCTCGTGGCAATTCGCACAGGTCTCGAGTTGGGCGTATCGACGGTGATTGGTGAGGCTCGCGCCTACGGTCTCACCACACCGATCCCGGAATTCCCGGCAACCTTGATCGGAGCGGCGGGAGTGTATCCCATCGAGATGGCTTCCGCCTTCACATCGTTTGCCACGTTGGGCACACGTGCCGCGCCGATGGGCATAATTCGAGTCGAGGACGCGGCCGGGAATATTGTCTGGGAACCACGTGTGCGAAAAACGCAGGTGCTTGACCGCGATCGTGGATGGTTGCTGACAAGCATGCTCGAGGACGTTGTGCGTAGCGGCACAGGCTACACGGCAATTCGCGCCCGCGGCGAACTACCCTATGACATCCCGGCCGGTGGGAAAACCGGAACGACCAACGACGGATCAGATGTCTGGTATGTTGGGTTCACGCCCGAATTGGTCACCGCAATCTGGATTGGTTTTGACGAACGCAAGAGGATTACCCAGGGTGCAGCCGGTGGTCTGTTGGCGGCGCCGGCGTGGGTCGAATATATGAAGGAGGTATACAGCCGACGGCCTCCACCGGACCCGTGGGTGCGACCCCGCAATCTGGTGTCTCGGGAGATTGATCGATTCACCGGTTATCGAGCCACTCGGTTCTGCCCCCGGCACGAACGGTATTGGGATTGGTTTGTTCCGGGAACTGAACCCACGGAGTTCTGCCCCTATCATCAGGTGAACTTTAGGCTGACACGCGCGCTTCCAACGGACTCGGCTGTTCACCAACTCCACGTACAAAACTGAACGTTCGGCTTCGCGCGGACACGGTGTTCCCCGTCTCCGCGCCTCCAATTAAACACGGAGCAGTGCTCATCGACGATCGCGGGAAGATCGTCGCCGTTGGTCCCGATTCGAGTGTGCCCAAGCCGGGCGGTACTCCAGAAGTTGACTTCCCCAATGCCGCCCTAATCCCCGGGCTCATCAACGTACATACGCATCTCGAATTGACCGATCTCGGTGGCCCCATCGAGACGTCCAACTTTTACGAATGGATACAAACTATTCGTCGCGAGGTTGCGGCCCGATCGCATGACATGTTGGCCGAGTCGGCCCGGCGCGGTGTGTTTGATGCGTGGAGGTGTGGTACCACAACTGTTGCTGATACGGGAAGCACCGGTGTCGTTGCTCCGGCGCTCGCTGACATGTTCGGTCGGGGTGTTGTGTATCAAGAAGTATTTGGACCGAATCCCGATGATGCGGACGTTCGTCTCGAAGAACTTCAACGAACACTGGAACGGTTGTACGATTGCACATCGGAGCGTGTCACAATCGGAGTGTCGCCACATGCGCCCTATACGGTGAGTGGTAAACTGTACCGTGCGGTTGCGGACTTCGCGCGGTGTGAAGGGATACCAGTAGCGACTCATATTGCCGAGTCCGTCGCGGAGTCGGATCTCATCGTGAGTGGAGGGGGAGAGTTTTCCAATGCGCTCACCCAACGTGGAGTCGCGTTGCCGCAAACGTCGAACAGTCCGATTCAGTATATCCGGGACACCGGACTCCTCGACACGGAACTGCTAGCTATTCATTGCGTGCAGGTTGATGTTGCCGACTGCGCTTTGCTTGCGGCGCACAATTGCGCGGTCGCGTCATGTCCCACGTCGAATCGACTGCATGGGCACGGTGTTGTTCCCCTGGAAGTCATGGTAAACGCCGACATCCGCGTAGGCGTCGGTACGGATTCGGTTGCGAGCGTCGGTTCTCTGGATCTCTTTCGAGAGGGCCATGCGGTTCGTCAATGGTTGAACTTGTCGGCGGAGGAAACATTACGTTTCCTTACTATGGGCGCAGCATGCGTACTCAACATGGAACAGTATGTTGGATCGCTTGAGGTCGGCAAATGGGGTGACGTGACTGTGGTCGCAACACACTCTTCAAATGTTTCAACGATCGAGCAGATTGTGGCTGCCTC
>JAZDDC010000631.1:0-10892 GCA_036679565.1 Gemmatimonadota bacterium | reverse complement strand
GCGGAACGGGAACCGCAGTGCCGGCAAATATCTCCTGGTTGCTACCCGCCACCAGCTCGATCTGAGCAAGATCGTCCGGACCGAGGGCGCCGCCACAACTTCCTACAGCGACAAGCCCTAGAAGCAGCAGGCAATTGCGAAAGGCCGTCAACCGGCCACCATGGTATTTGAACCCAGAAAAAGTATTTCGAGATGACATTATGGATCGGGTCCTCACGTTCGAAAGTTCATGGCGTGGCACTTAAAACGAACCGAACAAACACCGGTTAATTCCGCTTCGGAGCATAACGGACCTCAGGGTCCACCCCACACAATTCAGAGGGGATTTGTAAGATAATCGCCGCGCGCGTCATCGACCCGCTGTGACTCGAAACACAAGTGCATCCGAATCCATCCTGCACCACTTCGGACCGCCCTTCGGTTTAACATGGCCGGGCCACCAATTCCGATCAGACACCCCGTCCGGGGCTCCCGCCTCCGTCTCCAGTCCCCACATTCAGATGAGCCCATATCACACGAGAATACTGAAAGAGCTGTGGGACGAGGACGAGATGAACGGTGACGGCAAGCAATAGCACGCGCCCAGTGCCAAATCTGGGACCAAGCCACAGGGACAACAACAGTGCAACGGCGGCGAACTCCAAAACGCCGACCGCGTAGCTGACGAACATTGCACCTTGGAAGAACCCTTCCTCGCGCATGAATCGATGCCCACACACGGGGCACCTCTCATTCATAGTCAGCAGACTTCGAAACATGGCACCCCGTAAACATCGGGGGCATTGCTTTGCCAATATGGAGAACAAACGGCGCCACCACTTCATCATTGCTGATACGGACGATAGGTACCGGACACCCTGAACCCCGCACATTCATCGCAAGATCGATACACTGTCGCGACGCCTTCCCCTATTCATTATTAATGACCGCAGCACGTGGTCAGTTTTGTGGCGCTGTTTCTTTACCCACCCCTCCTTGCGGACGCTTAAGGGCGTTCGATACCGACGGCGATCCTCAATGGGAGAAAAGGGGCCACGGAATCCGCGGAATACACTGAAAATTCACCATGTGGCAAAACAGATTGTTGTGAAAGGGCGTAGGTTTCCGCGGGCTATCGATCAAGTTACGCTACCACTCAGTCGAAGGTACCTTGGATCGAACTTCTTGGATCCGCAATTCTCGACGAGGCAGGACAATGAAGCGACTACTCCACCTGACGACCGTCATCGCGCTGATCACCATGCCAATTGCGGCGTGCAGCAATGCTCAAGCTGACACAACACCGTCCCCAGAACAGAGTAGGACCGGGTCTAAAGGTGCCAACGGCCAAGACGGCCCAAAGCCATACTCCGAAGTCATCACCGATGAGGCAGTCACGCAGGACGGCATGTTCAAAGTTCATCGAATCGATGACAAGCTTTTCTTCGAGATTCCGGCAACGGAACTCGACCGAGAAATGCTGTTGATCGGCCGGCCGGTTGAATCGACGTTACAGAGTCCTGGCAGTTTCTTTGGCGGAGGCGCACGCCTTTTCGTACAGTGGGAACGGCGCGGCAATCGAATCGTACTGCGGCAAAAAGAACACGACATCACTGCCGATTCGACCACCGCCATCTGGGCTCAGGTAAAAGGATTTCGGAATGGACCTGTGCTATCTAGCCTAGACGTCGAGGCCTACGGCCCCGACAGCGCCGCGGTTGTGGACGTCTCCGATCTGTTTGTGTCCAACATCCCGGAGCTTCGCCCATTGGAGGGAATCAATCGAGGCCGCAGTTGGATCGAGCAGACGTGGGCCTTTCCTACTGCCGTCAATGTGGAGGTGACCCAATCGGGGCAGGCGCGACCGCCGAGTGGGCCAAATACCGGCCCCCAATTCCCTGGTGCGCCCCGGCGGACACCGACCTCGCACACGGCGCGTGTGTTCTTCAGCATGGCCCGACTTCCCGACGAACCGATGATGCCACGCTGGCACGACCAACGGGTTGGCTTCATTTCGAGTCGTTCGTGGGATTTCTCACGACCCGACAATCGTCTGGAACAAGTTCGTTTCATTCACCGATTCAAACTCGAAAAGCAAGATCCCAACGCCGCAGTGTCAGACCCGGTGGAACCGATCGTATATTGGATTGATCCAGCGACACCCGATTGGCTCAAGCCTTGGGTGCAGGTCGGCGTCGATAAGTGGCAAGAGGCATTCGAAGCAGCGGGTTTCAGTAACGCCATATTCGGTCGCATCGCGCCAACCCCAGAAGAAGACCCGGACTTCTCGCTGTTTGATGCACGCCACTCGGTTATCTACTGGCGACCCTCGACCGTTCCCAACGCCACCGGCGGCCAAACTGTCGATCCGCGCTCAGGGCAAATCCTGAAGGGCGAGGTCAACATGTACCACAACATCATGCAACTCCAGAAGGCGTGGTATTTCATTCAGGTGGGTGCGCTGGACCCGCGTGCGCAGTCGCTCCCGATGCCAGATTCGCTGATGGGTCGTTTGGTGGAGTACGTGGTCACCCACGAGATAGGGCATTCGATTGGATTCCCCCACAACATGAAGGCATCGGCAATGTATCCGGCCGATTCAGTGCGGAGTCGCTCGTTCCTGGAGCGCATGGGTGGAAGCCACGTCGCAACTCTGATGGATTACTCACGATTCAACTATGTCGCCCAGCCGGAAGATAGCATTCCGCTGGACATGCTGATCCCCAAAGTCGGGCCGTATGACATCTTCGCGGTCAGGTGGGGCTATTCGCCGATCCCCGGCGCCCGTACACCGGACGAAGAGCGACCGACATTGGACAGGTGGGCGCGTGAACAAGATGAGTTCCCGTGGCTTCGGTTCTCCACTCCGGATGCCGAGGGAGATCCTGAGAATCTGACCGAGGCCGTTGGGGACGCCGATGCGGTTCAGTCAACCACGTATGGGATGATGAATCTGCAACGGGTCATGGACATGATGTTGCGTGTGACGGAGAAACCCGGCGAGAACTATGACGAGCTTGAGTATTTGTACGGACAGGCCGTGAACCAATGGGGCCGTTACATGGGCCACGTTGCCGCGATCATCGGGGGTGCGTACACACAAGAGCGGTATGGTACGGGACCGCGATTCACACCTCTGGAGAAAGCTCGTCACAGGGAGGCCGTGCAATACTTGAATGCAAACGCATTCCACGTACCGGATATGTTCCTCGATGAGGACATCCTGCGGCGGATCGAAAACGAAGGTGTCGTGTCGCGGTTCCGGACCCAACAGAATAGGGTCATCGGGAACCTCCTGAACCAAGCAAGGCTGGAACGCTTAGTTGAATTCGAAGCGTTGGCAGACGACCCGGACGACTTCTATACACTCGCCGATCTCTTCAGCGATCTACAAGCCGGCGTGTGGGGTGAACTGGACGAGCGCAACGTTGTCGTCGGTGTGTATCGAAGGAACGTCCAACGCGCTTTCCTGGAGGCAACGGACCGACGGTTGCATCCAACTCAACAGGAACTCAGTCGACGGGGCACACCGTTTCGGCCTGCAATGACACCACCGTGGGGATCGGACGTGCGTGCGGCACTGCGGGCGGCACTGCAGGACCTAGACACCCACGCAGAACGTGCCATCGCCCGAGCTGGGAACGCGATGACCAGAATACACCTGCGGGATGTCCGCATGGAAATCGAGAGGATTCTCTCGGTGGAACGTTAGCGGCTCAGCGGTAGTCGGATGAAGAAGGCTTGTCCGACTACCGCTCAACCGTAAAGCTAAACATCATTCCGGCATGCAGATGTTCGGCGATATGACAATGGAGCATCCACTCACCTGGATTTGACATCTCGACCAACACTTCCATGGTCGAACCCACGGGGACGATGGCCGTGTCTTTCCAAACCAAGTTAGCGTTCTGCACACCGTCCATGGACAAGACCAAAAAGCGCTGGCCGTGAATGTGTATTGGGTGGTTCATGGGGTGAAATGATTTTGGCGTGTTGAAGATCGCAATCTTCACCACGTCACCGACATTGAACTTCCAGTCTATCTCCCCATTTTCCGCGCCGGTTTTCCTGTCCTTGAGAATCCACGTCACCTGTTCCGCCGTACTCAGCCAATTCATCATCGGCATCGCGTCATTCCATTCCATCGGCGGCACGTAGAGTGTATCCGCTTCCATGGAAAGAACAATCGATTGCGGTAGATCTTGGACACGCACCGTGGTTTCGAGTTCATAGTCCGGTGCTCGTCCAAAATGGCCGCGGAACTCGTCGATATCCGCCACGACATCGTCGTGCTCGCGAAGCGTCTCAAACGCCAGAGAAATTTGCGATGACGCCGTGTCATGGGACACCGTCACGATGGACAGTGTATCCACCGAAGGGTAGAACTCGCCACGGAAGTGGTTGATGGCCTGGACGGTATTGGCGATAACAACATCTCCCGGCTCGTTGAATTGCACATCAACCACGTATCGTTCCGCGGGCGCGATGACAACACTGGGCACCCACTGCTCGCGTTCGAAGCGACTGACGTCTGACGCAACAACCTTCACGCGTGCGCCGCCAAACGTCACGTTAAACGTTCGCGAGTTCGCAACATTGGTGAGATAGAATCGAACAACCTCGCCACGTTTCGCCGATAGGCGATAGTCCGTTTGGCCGTTGACCATCATCACGTTGCCGAACCGACCCATCAGCGCATGTGTAGGCGCACGATCACCCCAGGGGAAAGCACCCTGCTCGTCGATGAGCATATCGTCTAACACAAATACTTCTTCACGATGGGCGGGCCCATAATATTCCGGGTCCGGTGAGGTGACGAGCAAGTTTCCGAACAGCCCAAGGTCCTGCTGCACGTCTTCGCGGACGTGGGGGTGATACCAGAACATGCCGGCATCCGGGATGTGCACTTCGTAGGTGAAGCTCTCTCCCGTTTCGATCGCTTCCTGCGTCACACCGGGGACACCGTCGAACCGGTTCTCGAGTCGGATGCCATGCCAATGAATCGTCGTCGGCATCTCAATATCGTTTGTGACTTCAACGATGATGGTTGCGTCTTGCGGTGCTTGAATGAGCGGGCCAGGATATTGCCCATTGTAGCCGAACATGACCATCTCGTGTCCCGCGATGGTACGACGGACCATCGACACTGAGATATTCAACGTGTCGCCATCTTCCATCGGCACGACATCCGATGGCCGAGCCTCGGGAAACATGGCGGGATCCATCCCCATACCAGGCATGAAGGGTCCGACCACCGGCACAACACCGTCCAGACCGGGCAACATCGGCATGCTCGGGTCCATCGGAACCATTCGCCAACCGCCGGACATTGTCATGCCCTGCATTCGGTGATCTTGTGCTGACGCGATTGTCGGAATCGAGATCGCCACGAGAACGGAGACGATTACGGTACGGAACAGCATTGTCGTCCTAATCGTCGTAGCCATATGCAGCGCAATTCTCCTGTTGCAGCGCACCGTGTCCCACCATGGTGTGCATCATCCCACTGCGGGACATACCACGAAACACAACCGGCCCGGCCCACCGTTCGGCGGAAGGGTCATCCGTGTCCTCGAGTGTTACGACGATAAGAAACTTATTCCACGATGCCGTGCCTACCGCTTGGAAGTGATGATCCAAAGCGCCAATTCGTTGAATCTCATCCAGCGTGCTCGTCGTCACCCACGCCACGAGTACCCCACGCCGGGGTTTCTTCATTCGTACAATTGAGACGTGAACGTCGTACTGGTAGCTACCATCAGTTGTCAACGAAACCGAGAACGGAGATGCAGCGGCTACCGAGACTTCTGCACGGGCGCGCGCCAGCCCGGAACCAGGGATCCTATTCGTTCCAACCAACTCGAATGCGTAGTACTCGGGCCCACCGGACACGGTGCAGACGGTCTCAAGGCCGACTGCCCGGAGTGGACCATCGGTCTGGGCCAATGGCGGGATGGGGACCTCCGCCGCTCCCGTGAGCAAAAAGATCCCCATCATCGGAACCGTAAGTCGCATGTGTCTGGCCGCCACTATTCCTTAGTAGTGCAACGACTCGGGCTACGAACCGTCCCTGTCGCTCACCGGACGTCCGCGGCGCGATACATCCCACTTTTGAGCGGACGAGATATCCGGCATCCCCCAATGCTCGCCATTCCACCCTTGGAAGCCATCCATCTTCATCGTCCAAAGACCGGTCGACATGTCACTGATGACGATCAAACCATCGGCGTTTCGCACATCCACACCGAAAGCGCCATTGAACATCGCGGAGCGAACGGGATTGGGTGGCCCGATGTATGTGTCGTAGAAGCCGACGGTTACTGGGTCTTCCGGATCCTGCAAATTGAAAATCTGCAAACCGTCTAAGTACCCTGACACGAAGACATACGGCCAGCGCACCTCGTGGTTGTGAACGAGGTTTTTCCAATTTGCCGTGAACGCAGAAATCGGCCGGCGGATGTTCGTGACTTCTCCATCCAACGCGGGCTGTAGATCAAAGATGCGCAGCGGCGCGTACTGGTACTCAGTCTCCGCAATCACAAACCGGCCATCAGGGCTCGGCGTAAAGGTATGTCCATAACTGACACCACTCACCCCGGTCAGGCTAATGCGCAGCTCAGGGTTCTCTAAATCCGAGACGTCGTAAATGTAGTAACCACCAGTACCACCGCCGTAAAAACGGTCTTCGTCGGTGTCCGGATGATAACCCAGGTAAAAGTCGTGATATCCGCGCCCGCTGCCAGTTCCAAGCGCCGACTCGGGAACGGGAACCATGCCGACAAACGCATCGTCAGGACTACCGCCTTCCACGATCGAACCCAGATCATAGATCAACGCACCGGGCGCCCGAGCGGTGGTGAAGAGGTAGACGCGGTCGTTCGAATGCTTGTAGATGAAGATGTTGTGGAACCCACCAGGCATGTCCGGTTTGTGGATCCTCGCCACCTCACGCACCGTCGATGGGTCCGGCAAGCCCGTTACGTCGAGAATCACGGCACCCAGGTCGTTATTTGGACCGCCTTGACCAAATTGGAGCGATTGGACCAAATAGTAACGGTTGTTCCACTTGAAGTGTTTTACATCCATTCCGCCCGTGCGTTGGTGAAGATCCTGATCCTCGATTCTCCACTCGTAGAGCAGCTCCGGGTTCTCGGGATCGGCAATACTGATGATATCGGTGCCCTTAGGACCATCGAAGCCGTACACCATTCGCGACACGTACACGTAAGGGCGATGCAATTCCTGCTCCATGTCCATATCAGCCACGGAGAGCCTGGGTCCGAGCGGTAAATGACCCTGTACCTCTATGTTGTCACTGCCCCGTTTTAGGGGCGACCACTGTTGAGCGGTGGCAGGCAGGCTGAACGCGGTCAGGACGATCGCGACGGCAAACAGGCGAAAGCGGTTCAACGACATTGGCACCTCACGCGGCGTATTCGGGGAAAAGACGACAGGGAAAGATGGGCGGTAGGGCGGACAGGCGGAAGCGGCAAGGCGGTATGGCGGTAAGGCGGTAAGGCGGTATGGCGGTAGCCCCACTCCACACCACCATCGGTCCTGAGGGAGGGCGTGGTAGGGTACCGCCATACCGCCATACCGCCATAGCCTTACCGCCTCCTTCCGCCTTACCGCCGAGCCGCCTGACGAGTCATATTTCACGCGCGTACCAACCAATGAGGAGATTCGAATGAGAGCCCAAATGCGCCTAGCCGTCTTTGCGACGGCACTCGCAATGATGTTTGGAATTCCTGCAGCAATCGCCGCGCAGCAGGGGGCACGACAAGAAACGACCAAACGGCGAGCTGACGAAGGCGGCGGGCCATACGACCGGTTGGTGTTGAAGAATGTTACCGTCATTGATGGCACGGGTGCTCCACCCATGAGCGGCGCGAACATCGTCGTTGAAGGTGATCGGATTATCAGCATCGGTCGCGGTGAAGTAGCGGACGAAGGCGGCAATACTCGCATCATTGATGGAACGGGCCAGTACGTCATGCCGGGCTTCATCGACATGCACGCGCACACGGGACCATTCCCGTCAGATGCACCCCAGGCGGAATACGTTTATAAACTGTGGATGGGTCACGGGATCACCACCTCCCGCGGGGTCGGGCACGGACCGTTTGACTGGTCACTCCAAGAAAAAGCGCTATCGGCCCGCAACGAGATCGTTGCACCGCGAATGTTCAGCTACCAGAGCCCGGGTTCTGGTGAAGGTTGGGGCGGCCGACCAATCAACGACCCGGAAACAGCTCGTGAGTGGGTTCGGTGGGCGGCAGCGGAAGAAATCGATGGGCAAAAGATCGATGGCTTGAAACTGACTGCCTACGATCCGGAAATTATGGAAGCGTTGATCGATGAAGCCCACAAGTTCGGGCTGGGTACGGTCGCGCACTTGGGGCAAATGGGTGTCGGCCGTATGAACGCCATCGACGCGGCGCGGCTCGGGCTCGATATGATGACCCATTACTACGGCCTGTTCGAGTCGATGCTCAAAGACTATAGCGTCCAGAATTGGCCACTCGACTACGACTACGCGAACGAGCAGCACCGATTCGGAAACGTAGCCCGCCTGTGGAATCAAATATACGAACCCGGATCCGACCAATGGAATGCGCTTCTAGATGAGTTTCTCGAACTCGGATTCGGCATCGATCCAACGATGACCATCTACGAAGCGAGTCGTGACGTCATGCGTGCCCGCGAAGCCGAGTGGCATGAGGATTACACGCTGCCTTCGCTTATGGACTTTTACCAACCGAGCCCTGAGGCGCACGGATCATATTGGTTCGACTGGACAACGGAAGACGAAGTGGCGTGGAGAAACTTCTACCACCGATGGATGCAGTTCCTCAACGAATACAAGAACCGCGGCGGCCGCGTCACAACGGGATCGGATTCCGGATTCATTTATAAGCTTTACGGTTTCGACTACATTCGCGAATTCGAACTTCTGCGAGAAGCCGGTTTTCATCCAGTCGAAGTTATTCGTTCGGCTACGCTTTACGGCGCACAAGAGCTACACGACCCCAAGAACGAGTCGATCGACTTCGGCATCATACGTCCCGGCCTGAAGGCCGACTTTGTTGTCGTGGACGAGAACCCGTTGCACAACCTCAAGGTCCTCTACGGAACGGGGACGCCGAGAATGGACTTCGAAACTGGCATCACCACGCGAGTTGGTGGCATCAAGTACACGATCAAAGATGGTATTGTCTATGACGCGCAGCGACTCCTGGAAGACGTGCGGGACATGGTCCGGCGCGCCAAGGCGGAGAGAAACGTCTCGGATGCTGGCGCGCGTTAGGCACACGAGGTCAACACTCAACGCTCAACGGTCAGCATTCAACGCTCAAGAAGGATGAAACTGTTGAGTGTTGATGCTGAGCGTTGAGTGTTGACGCTGAGCGTTGAGAGTCGAACGTTGAACGTTGAGTATCGTCCTTTGTGCGCAATGGGTATCGGTCGGGCCACACTCAGGCGGAAGCACATTGGCTTCCTAACTCACAACGAGGTTAATTTGACTATCTTCCGGAGTGGTTAGCCACCAAATACCTATGCGAAGTTACTGAGAATGAAGAGATCCACACAAACACAAATTGTCGGCGTTCTGGCCGGCCTCGCGGCATTGGCATGCGGGACGACGCAGCCTGTCACGGACACCGCACCACGACCCCGTGACAACACGGCCGAACTCGAGGCCCTTTATCAAGCCCGGATCGAAAGCGCGCGTACGCGCTTCACCGAAGCAGACGTTCATTTCATGACAGGGATGATCGGACATCACGCCCAAGCCCTCGTGATGGCGGGACTCGCACCGACACACGGTGCCAACCATGAGATCCAAACACTCAGCGCTCGGATCATCAACGCCCAGAAAGACGAGATCGCCTGGATGCAACAGTGGCTGGGGGATCGCGACCAGGTGGTACCAGAGGTTGTCATAAACGGAACGACACTCACGGTGCATGGCGCCGACCACGCCACGCAGATGCCTGGCATGCTGACGCAGTCACAGCTCGATGAGTTGGACGCAGCGCGCAATGGAAACTTCGATCGGCTATTCCTTACCTATATGATCCAGCACCATCAGGGGGCCGTTTCGATGGTACACACCTTGTTTGCCACCGATGGCGCCGGTCAAGACGAAGCTGCATTTAAGCTAGCGTCAGACATTCAGGTAGATCAGATTACCGAAGTTGCCCGCATGGAGCTTATGCTGGAGGCGTTGCCCACAGGGGGTGGAGAGCAGTAAACCCCGAGACCCAAACCACGCACTGAGGATTCTTATGTTTCTTAATTCTGACACGGTTATCAACCGGTCATGGCTGTTGCCCCTTACCGTCGGGTTGGCTATGTCCGCGTGCGCCGGCTCCGCGAACACCGCGGAGATGACGGCTCCAGTAGGGTCAATGGCAATGGCGGTGCCGCCAAGCCCTGATCCCCGGGTTGGCCTCAAAGCCGGGCTCTTCGACGCCGAAGAAGCGATCTGGAATCTGCGGATGGTGTCGCAGACTCCCCCGTCCCAGGAATTCGTGGGTGTCACGAATTCAGATCTCGCGTTCAGCGGCCACTACGCCATCCAGGGTAACTACAACGGTGTTCAGGTCTGGGACATCTCCAATCCCAGCGAGCCGACACTCGCGGTGGGGTATGTTTGTCCGGCGTCGCAAAGCGATGTTTCGGTGTACGAGAATTTGATGTTTGTATCGGGCGAGGGATTGACCGGTCGGCTCGACTGCAGCGGCGAAGGCGTTCAGGAGGCGGTTAGCCATCATCGCCTGCGTGGCATTCGGATCTTCGACATAAGCGACATCCGGAACCCGGAGTACATCGCCAACGTACAGACCTGTCGCGGGTCACATACGCACACGGTTCTGAAAGACCCCAACGACGACGACAACGTTTACATC
>JAZDDC010000630.1:0-7829 GCA_036679565.1 Gemmatimonadota bacterium | reverse complement strand
GGAACGCATCTCTTGCCGCTAACGCCATCGTGAGCCCTCGCGGATCCGCCAATCCAATGTCCTCGCTGGCCATGCGGACCACACGCCGCGCGATGTACATGACATTCTCGCCGGCATCAATCATACGGGCCAACCAGTAAAGTGCGCCATCGACGTCACTACCACGCACCGATTTGTGCAGCGCCGAGATGAGGTTGTAGTGTTCTTCGCCGGATTTGTCGTACCGCGGCATCCGGCGCGCCAGGGCGGCTTCTAACTCGCTCGTTGTTATCTCGGTTGCAGCGCCGTCGTCAGCGTCAAAGTCGTCAACTATCTGCTCGACTGCGTTGATAGCCTTGCGGGCATCGCCATCGGCGTAACGAACAAGCATTCCCACCGCGTCGGAATCGAGCCTGGCAAGACGTCCATTCGTCTCTTCGTATGCTAACGCGCGTCGGACCAACGCCTCCAGGTGTTGCGGCCGGAGCGACTCGAGCACATAAACATGAACCCGCGAGAGCAACGCAGAGTTGACCTCGAATGATGGATTTTCGGTTGTCGCACCGACCAACGTGATGATGCCATCTTCCACCCACGGCAAAAATGCATCCTGCTGCGCTTTGTTGAACCGATGGATCTCATCGCAAAACAGAATCGTACCGCGCCCTTCACGATGTAGCCGTTTTTGCGCCTCTTCGATGATTACGCGAACACGGGGAATTCCTTGCGTTACGGCGGAAAACGCTTCGAAATGGCGCTCCGTTGTATTGGCAAGCAGCCGCGCGATTGTCGTCTTGCCACATCCCGGTGGGCCCCACAAAATCATGCTTTGCATTTCCCCACGATCAATCGCAAGACGGAGTGGACACCCATCCGCTAACAAGTGTTCTTGGCCCAAGACATCGTCCACCGTTTTGGGTCGCATACGGGCAGCCAGTGGCTCGCGCTGTTGCCCTTGGAACAACGAAGGATCTCCGTCACGCATCGTGTTTCACCTCAACAGCGATCCGCAACAGCGTATCACGTGTATTCCGTTCCGGGGTTTCCAACACGACATCCAGCAGTCGCTTGAGCATCTCCCCAACCCTTGGTCCTTCCGAAATTCCTGCCTTCAACAAATCTGCTCCATCTACCGCGAGGTCGGACGGCGACAATGGCGCACCGGACGCCCGCACGTCGTTAACCGCGTTCCTCAGGAAGCGAGGGTTGTCATCTAGCTCTGCGATTCCGATGAGATCATCGACGGCGGCACGGGCATCTGCCATCCATCGTCGAACCGAGATCGGAGTGGCTACATTAGGCCACTGCCCTCTGTGACGATCGATCCTCCGGCCCCGTTCGATCTCGGCACGAGAACAACGTAGGGTGTGCAATGTTTCCGGCGGAGCCGCGGACAAGTACGCCGTTGCTAAGACGGCGTCGCCGTGCCCGCCCGCATCGAGCCTGGCCGCTCTGTCTTTTGTAATGTCGTAGTCGAGGTGAATCCCTGGGAGCCACATTTCATCGGCACCGATTTCGCTCCAGTACCGGCAAAGCGTCGCGACCGATCTAGCGGTGATGAGACTCTTGAACCATTCGTCACGCACACGTTCCGCCGACAGTCGTTTCAAACCCGCGGCGTTGTCCTTCGCAGACCGCCACGTCTCGCCCTCGACGCGAAAACCGAACCGAGTGGCAAAACGTACACATCGTAATATCCGAAGGTAGTCTTCCTTGAAGCGTGTTGCGGGTGTACCAACCGCCCGGACAAGTCCTCGTTCGATATCTCCAATACCGTCGTGAGGATCCTTCCACTCGTGGCGAGTGGGGTGATACGCAATCGAGTTGATTGTAAAGTCTCTTCTCGAGAGGTCTTCCTCTAACGAGACACCGAACTCGACTTCCGCATGACGTCCGTCAGTACGAATGTCTCTTCGGAAAGTCGTAACTTCGTGGGCCACATTGTTCGAGTCGAGTACGGCAACCGTCCCATGCTCGATACCGACAGGCACGGTTCTACGAAACAACCGTTGAACTTGTTTGGGGGTGGCAGCGGTGGCGAGATCGAAATCGTTGTTATCGACTTGCAGAAGGAAATCCCGGACCGCCCCCCCCACGCACCATGTGTCATAGCCCTCGCGCTGGAGCCGTTGCGCAATCGTAATTACTTCCGGTGAGATATCTATTTGCCTTGAGTGCATTGGAACATCAACTAAGTGCTGGGCGTACTTGTCACCCGCAGAGCACCGCCCCACCGTTCACGTTCATGATCTCGCCCGTCACATGACGCGCCAAGGGCGAGCACAAAAATAGGATTGGGCCGGCTATATCCTCCGCGGTAGCGATCCTACCGAGCGGAATATTCTCGGCAATCTTGACTTTCCCCACCCCACCGTCTTGCTCGTATGGTCTCCTCGACATTTCCGTGTCAATCCATCCGGGCGCAACGGCGTTCACAGTTATCTTGGGCGCCAACTCAATTGCAAGGGATTTTACAAACGCATTAACGGCGCCTTTGGTCGCAGCATAGTCCGCGTGAAACGCCTCACCTCTTTGCCCCGCGGTGCTCGAGACGACCACGATACGGCCACCCTCCTCCATAGTCGCCGCCCCGGCACGGACACCGAAGAAGACACCGTCTAGGTTCACGCTAAGCGTCCTTCGCCACCGTGTGTTGTCCATTAACTCAACCGGCACGTCTTGATCAGGCCAAATACCAGCATTCAGTATCAGCATATCGAGCCTACCGAATGACTCTTTTGTTTGCGCAATGACTTGCCGGTTTGAGTCGTCGTGGGACACATCTGCGTGAATCGCGACCGACTTCGCACCGGATCTTTCTATTTCGGAAACCAGTGCATTGGCTGCGTCGGTGCGCTCTCGAAACGTGAAGGCCACGGTGGCGCCAGCCCGTGCCAGCAAACGGACCGTGGCCGCACCCACCCCACGCGATCCTCCCGTTACCAGGGCAACTTGTCCCGTCAGATCTATCATACCGTGTCCTTTTCCCTCACCCGTTCTTCAGTCGTTTCAAGCGATCCATTATCGACTCCTTGAGAACAATTCCGGAAACAGATTTCGTGTCTCGATCGCCGATGATTGCTGCCGGGTTCCCGGATGCAAGCAAATCAGCTTGTGCCGCACCACCCCGTTCTCGCAAATATGTCACGCCGGTCAGCAGACTCCTGTTGTTGCCGTGGTTGTCCGCCGCCATGACATCGGCCAAGCCCTGCCCCAACAACTGCCGAGCCCGATGACCGCGGGTAGACGGCTGCGTAAGTGTGGTGGCATCCACCTGCACAAGCGCACCCGCATCGCGCCACGCAGCCACGGTTTCCGGCGAGCACTCAAAATATCGCTCCGCATGTGCAATGAGTGGGCGACCGCCACGCTCGACCATACTACGGACCGTATCCGTGACAACGTCTGTTGCCACCGGCAGTGGGAACTCGATCAAATAGTAACTGGAGTCACCCAAGGCAAACTCACGATCGGAAAATGCCCGGTCCGGCATCAGGTCATCAACCATGATCTCGAAACCGAGAAGTAGCTTTGGGCCCGTGGGTTCCGCTTTCCGCAACTCCGCAAACGCCATCTCGCGTTGCTCCAAGGGATCGTCGGGATCGAACGCAATGTCGCTGGCTCGGACATGCGGGGTAAGCACTACGGCTTCGACTCCGTGTTCTGCAAACATCTCAAGTACTCGAAGTGATTGTTTTGCGGAACGCGACCCGTCATCAATGGCAGGCAGAAGATGTGAATGAAGGTCTATCACAGAAGGGTTTCGAGCATTTCCGGTCGGGACTCAGATCTGTACTCACACACGTAGGTAATGAGCGCATCGGCCGCCAATAGACGAACCGGATTCGTCCGTGTGTCCGTCCTCACGGTTTCGGCGAGCACCTGGTCGGCGGCATCTCGGAGGATGGCTTCCGGAGTGGCCTGAGAACGACCAACCCGCTTTACGGTGTCAAACACCGCAGTTCGTAGGGCGGCCGGCACACCGTCCTGACGTTCCTCCAACCAGGACAGTACATCTTTTAATGCGTCAGACACCGGAAAGAATCGATCCGACAATCGTTGGGGCCTGAGATTTCGCGTCCGCGATTTTCTCGGGATCGCCAGCTCCCGCCGAAGCGAAGTGAGGCCGACCTCCGCCCTTACCACCACTCACGGCCGCAATGCGATTCACGACGTCTCCAGCCCGGACTCCACGCGCAACCAAGTCATCGGTGACGGTGACGTGGATTCCCGGCCGGTCTCCCGTCGTGAACAGGGTGGCGATAGCGTTTTGATGTCCATCCCGAAACACGTCCAACACCGTCCCAATTTGCCCGCGGTCAGACAATGTTGATTGACCAATGAATAGCGTTACATCCCCGAGTGTGTGCTGCGCAAAGTCGCCTTCGCCGCCACCGCCGGCTCGCAACAACTCCTCGACGCGCTTTTCGAGATCTTTGTTTTCACGAAGCAAAGATGCAACACGTTTAGGAAAGTGTTCGGTGGTCGTTCGTAACAATACGGACGCGGCAGAAAGCGTGGCGTCCATATCACGAACCGATCCGTACGCACGGGGCCCTGTGACTGCTTCGATACGGCGGACACCGGCGGCCACACCGGATTCACTCACGAACCGGAAAAGTCCTATCTGCCCGGTTGTCTGCGTATGTGTCCCGCCGCACAACTCAACTGAAAGACCTTCCACACTCACAACACGCACAATGTCTCCGTATTTCTCGCCGAAAAGAGCCATGGCGCCACGGGCCAATGCGTCCTTGTACGGCATCTCGTACGTCTCAATGGGAATGTTGCTCCAGATGCCTTCGTTCACGAGCTGTTCGATGGCGAGCAACTCCTCTTCGTCAATCGGCGCGTGATGTGAAAAATCGAAGCGCAGCCGGTCTGCATCCACCACGGATCCGGCCTGACGCACATGTGTTCCCAATCGTGCGCGGAGCGCCGCATGAGCAAGGTGAGTTGCCGTGTGGTTGCGCTCGATGTTTCGGCGACGCGGAACATCCACCGCGGCGTGTACCGAACCAGCGTCAAAGGCCCGGTCGAACATACCGGTGACAGCCTGGCGACCATCAACCTTGATCACATCATCGACGTGTAACTCCCAGCCATCTCCCTGTACGACGCCGACGTCGCTCACCTGTCCGCCGGACTCTACGTAAAAAGGAGTTTCATGTAACATCAGATCCAAACGCCCGTCGCTGTTACGAAACTTGAGAATTTGCGTGTCCGCGTGCGTGGTTTCATAACCAACAAACCGCTGGCGTTTACGCGGCGTCACTGTTGTCCAATCCCCTCTGGCGCGCTTAACGACAGGACCTGCGTGATCGCTACCACCGGAAGCCGTGTCGCGAGCCTTTCTGGATTGATCGCTCTGGCGTGCCCGCGCAGCTTCGAAACCCGCTTCGTCTACCCGCCAACCACGCTCCTCGGCCATCACATTCGTCAAGTCAATCGGGAAGCCATATGTATCCAAGAGTTTGAACGCGTCTTCGCCCTTTATGATGCCGGGGCTACCCTGCGTTAACTCCGAAAACCGATGGAGACCGCCTTCGATCGTGTCGAGGAAACGCTCCTCCTCACCGCATGTCACCTCCTGAATCTCCTTGGACTTCGCGCGAAGTTCAGGGTACGTGTGGCCCATCTGTTCGATGAGTACGGGAATAAGACGAGATACAGTCGGGTCGCTCCGACCCATCAGGTACGCATGGCGAACGGCGCGGCGTAGAATACGTCTCAACACGTACCCCCGACCGTCATTGCTTGGATACACACCGTCCGCCAACAAGAACGCAACGGAACGAGTGTGATCTGCCAGAACCCGAATCCCCTCACCCGGAGCGCCTTGGTCGTACTTGACCCCGACGATTTCGGAAGCCGCACGTATCAACGGTTGGAACGTGTCGATGTCGTAATTGGACGATACGTTTTGCAAAACCGCCGCAATGCGTTCGAGCCCGGCTCCGGTGTCCACCGATGGAGCGGGTAGGGGCGTGCGTGTTCCATCCTTGGACTGATCGAATTGCATGAACACGAGGTTCCAGATCTCGAGCAGTTGGCCCGCCTCACCGAGTCGCTCGAATTCCGCTTGCGACAGCTCCTTGGGACCGCTCCCGTTTTTTCGCAGATCGACGAAAATCTCTGAACAGGGGCCACAGGGTCCGGTGTCGCCCATCTGCCAAAAGTTGTCTTTGTCCCCCAAGCCGTAGACGCGACTGGGAGAGAGGCCGGTAACCTCGGGCCACAGCTTTCGAGCTTCATCGTCGGTGTGATGGACAGTGGCAAACAACCGGTCGGGATTGATCCCAAGATATGCTTCGCTTGTTATCCACTCCCACGCGTACGCAATTGCCTCTCGTTTGAAATAATCACCAAACGAGAAGTTGCCCAGCATCTCAAAAAAGGTGTGGTGACGTGCCGTTCGACCAACCTGTTCGAGGTCGTTGTGCTTCCCACCGGCCCGTACGCATTTTTGCACGGTTACCGCACGCACGTCGTCACGGTGTTCCAAACCTTGGAAAACACGCTTGAACTGCACCATGCCAGCGTTGGTGAACATCAACGTTGGATCGTCAGCGGGTACCAGTGAACCGGAGGGGACTTTGGTGTGCCCTCGGCTGGCGAAGAAATCGACAAAAGACGTACGAATTTGGTCAGCCTGCATGCGCGAAAACTAACCGATCTCCGGCCCGGTGGGGACACGTCCGCCGCGGGGGCATCAAGCCTCGGCGAGAAGTTGCTCCACTGCTTCGCGCACCGCCCAGCCGGTGTACCCGCGACGACCAAGAAATGCCAGCACGCGGCGGCGGCGCGTATTTGACGGAAGTCCGTGCAATTGGCTGAGTCGTTTTTCCGCCAGGCGTTTCATCTGTGCGTCCAGGTCCACACCTTCGTCCTCCAAAACCTGCCGGACCGTTTGCTCGGCGAGTCTTCCTTCCACACCGCGCGAGCGCAGATCCGCCAATAACCGCGACGGGCCATGCCCTTTAGCCGCACGCACTCGGACAAACGTCCGTGCATACTCTTGATCGTCCAGTAAACTGCAGTCCAGGAGCCGTTCAACGGCCTGATCGATTGCCGCTTGTCCGTGGCCGCGATCGCGCAACCCACGGCGCATCTCGAACACTGACCGAGGCCGAGCCGCAAGGATGCGGAGGGCCACGCGATACGTGGCGGCCATGTCCGCCGCATCGGCAAGACGTTGAAAAACGGGCGGATCGAGAACCGATCCTTCCCTAACTTCGTCTGCGCATATGGCGTCACGACCACCGACCCCGGGACGCGAGAGTCCGGAGTTAAACCCGTGACCATGGGAGGATGGTCATTTACCGGGTATTCCACCGTGCGCGGCGCCGCTCGAGCCCATGGCATCTGGCTAATCCGTTGTGTTCGGCTCGTGTGGGTCCGACACATCGACCGGCTTTTCAACCACCGCCTCCACTGGGGTTTTGGACGGCTCGATGATACCCAAGAACTCTTTGACCTCCCGTTCAACCCGTTCCGCGATTTCCGTATTGTCCTTCAGATACAGTTTTGCGTTCTCGCGTCCCTGTCCGATTCGCTCCGTACCACAGGAATACCACGCGCCGCTTTTCTCGATCACACCCGCCTCCACCCCCAGATCCACCAGCAATCCGCTGTGACTAATTCCCTCATTGAACATCACATCGAATTCCGCCATGCGAAACGGAGGGGCGACCTTGTTCTTCACGACCTTAACACGCACACGGCTACCGATAATTTCGTCACGCTCCTTAACCGCTCCAATTCGGCGGACATCCAACCGGAGTGATGCGTAGAACTTGAGCGCTTTGCCACCGGTTGTCGTCTCGGGATTGCCAAACATGACGCCGATT
>JAZDDC010000063.1:0-2776 GCA_036679565.1 Gemmatimonadota bacterium | reverse complement strand
GAGTGGTGCGGCAGCCTCACCGGACATGGCTAGTCACGCTGGCGCTGAGGAATCGCGATCGGGAATCTGGAGTTGGATTACGACGACAGATCACAAACGAATCGGGATTCTCTACGGTGTAACCGCGTTTGTATTCTTTCTGATCGGTGGTTTGGAAGCGCTCATCATGCGCACACAGTTGATGAAGGCCGACAACACGTTAGTGTCGGCCGAAACGTTCAACCAACTGTTCACGATGCATGGCACGACCATGATCTTTATGGCGGTCATGCCTTTGTCCGCGGCTTTCTTTAACTTCATTATTCCCCTGCAGATTGGCGCCAGGGACGTGGCGTTTCCACGACTCAACGCATTCAGCTATTGGATTTTCCTGCTCGGTTCATTGTTCATGAACGTGAGCTTTCTTGTTGGGGCGGCACCGGATGGTGGATGGTTTGGGTACGCGAACCTCACTTCGAGCCAGTTCTCGCCCGGCATGAACATTGATTTCTGGGCATTGGGACTTCAGATCATTGGTATCGCGTCACTCGCCGCCGGATTCAATTTCATCTCGACGATCATCAACATGCGCGCGCCGGGTATGAAGTTGATGCGTATGCCGATGTTTACGTGGATGACGCTCGTAACTCAGGTCATCGTCATAACAGCGTTTCCGGTGATCACGGTTGCACTCGTTTTCCTGACGTTTGATCGGGTGTTTGGAACGAATTTCTATAACGTCGCCGCTGGCGGTGACGTACTGTTGTGGCAGCATTTGTTCTGGATCTTCGGCCACCCGGAGGTCTACATCGTGATCTTGCCGACAATGGGTATCGTATCGGAGGTGTTACCGACCTTTTCGCGCAAGCCCTTGTTTGGTTTTCCGGTTGTCGTGTACTCCGGCTGTTTGATTGGCATCATGGGTTGGGCTGTGTGGAGCCACCACATGTTTGCCGTTGGACTGGGGCCAATTGCTGATACGTATTTTGCCGGCATTAGCATGCTCATCGCTATACCTACGGGTGTCAAGGTGTTCAACTGGATTGCGACGATGTGGGGTGGGCAGATCCGTTATGCGGCGGCGATGCTGTTTGCGATCGGTTTCGTGGCCATGTTCATCATCGGTGGTATCTCTGGTGTCATGCACGCTGCGGCACCAGCCGATTTGCAGCAAACCGACACGTACTTTGCCGTGGCCCATTTCCACTACGTGTTCGTTGGTGGTGCGGTGATGGGCATTTTTGCGGGCATCTACTATTGGTGGCCAAAGGTGTTTGGGCGTCTCCTGCACGAGGGGCTGGGGAAGACACACTTTTGGTTGATGGCAGGCGGAGCAATGCTCACGTTCTTCCCGATGCACTGGATTGGGCTACTCGGTATGCCTCGTCGTGTGTACACGTATTCGGCTGATCTAGGGTTGGAGAGTTCGAATTTCGCGGCGACTATCGGATCGTACGTTATTGGGTTCTCGATGATCCTCTTTGTCATCAACATTATCAAGACGAGTCGGTCGGGTGAAAAAGCGGGGAAGAATCCCTGGGGTGGCGGAACGTTGGAGTGGGCAATCTCGTCACCGCCTCCTGTTTATAACTTCTCCGTTATCCCCGAAGTCAGAAGTCTCCATCCCATGTGGACGGAAAACGGCGTCTCGGAAATTCCTGACGTTCCGCCCGAGCCGGTGCATGTGCCCGGTGGTTCCTACTGGCCAATTTTTACAGCCGTGGGTGTTACCATCTTTTTCTTGGCTCCATTGCTACAGGTGCTGTGGCCGGCGTTGCTTGGCGGCGCGATAACTGTGGTCGGCGTCTTTAGTTGGGCCTTTGAACCGTTCGAGATGTAAGTGATGAGTCACGCCGCTACCGCACACCCGGCGCGATAACTGTGGTCGGCGTCTTTAGTTGGGCCTTTGAACCGTTCGAGATGTAAGTGATGAGTCACGCCGCTACCGCACACCATACGAGCACGGGTCTCGACTCACGCAAGATCGCGTTTTGGACGTTCTTAGGTTCCGAATGCCTCCTGTTCGGCACACTGATTTCCACGTACTTGGTATACGAGGGACGGAGTGTCACGGGCCCGACGACGCAGGAAATCCTCAATCTCCCGCTGACCACGATCAGCACGTTCGTTTTGCTGATGTCCAGCCTTGCAATGGTATTGGCGCTCGCGGCGGTGACGCGAGGCGATCGTAAAAGCGCCACAATCTGGCTGGCGGCTACCGCCGGTTTGGGCGCCGTCTTCTTGGGGTTCCAGTATGTCGAATTCACGGAATTCGTGCATGAGGGTCTCACGATAAAGACAAATCTTTTCGGCTCGACGTTCTTTGTGCTCACCGGGTGCCACGGATTGCACGTGGCCATTGGCGTCGTATGGCTTTCGACTTTACTGATTTTGTCTATGCGAAATCAACTTGGACCGGAACGTGCCATGACGGTTGAGCTTTGTGGGCTTTATTGGCACTTCGTCGATGTAGTGTGGATCGTGATCTTTACGGTGGTCTATTTGTTGCAGCGGGGAGGGATCTGATGAGCGATGACGAGACGCAACACGCTCACCCGGATACTAAGACATACTTGCTTATTGCCGGGGTCCTTACTGTCATTACGGCTATTGAGTTCGGATGTTTGTATGTCCCGGCGCTGGAGCCCATCGTGGCGCCGCTGCTATTGAGTCTGTCTGCAGTAAAATTTGCACTTGTCGTTGGGTTTTACATGCATCTGAAACCGGATGCGCCGTTGTTTACGTGGATTTTTCTTGCGCCCTTAACCCTGGCGGCGGTTGTAATGCTTATGTTGTT
>JAZDDC010000629.1:0-2093 GCA_036679565.1 Gemmatimonadota bacterium | reverse complement strand
GGCCGCATCGTGGGGTGAAACGGACGGCGTGTGCTCCAATACCGAACGTCGCGTGCAACGTCTGCGAAAAGCCGTGGAACCGCCCGGCGAGGCCAAACCCGACTGGTGGATCTTATCCCAAATCGCATCGCGAATGGGTATCGAGGGATTCGAGTACGACTCAGCGAAGGAAATCTTCAACGAGCTGTGCGAACTCTCGTTGACGTATCATGGGTTAGACTGGGACAGGATCGAACACAGCGAATACCAGTGGCCAGTACCCCACAAAGGACACCCCGGAACGCCACGGCTGCATGAAAAAGAGTTTGTAAACGGTCGCGGTATTTTCAAGGTGATCGGCTATCGAGACCCGGCGGAGGTCATCGATGATGAGTACCCCGTGTGGCTGACCACCGGGCGGCGTCTCCAGTCTTATCATACTCGCACGCAGACTGGACGATCACAGGGCATTGATTACCTATTGCCCGAAGAAGTCCTCGAGATCCACCCCGATGACGTACAAGATTGGGGATTGGCTGACGGCGGGTGGTGTCAAATTACCAGCCGCCGGGGATCTCTTCCCATTAAGGTTAAGGCCACAAACCAATCACCCAGGGGCACGGTGTTCGCGTCATTCAGCTTTGCCGACACACCGGTCAACACCCTCACCGGCTCAGGTTACGACCCCATCACAGAAACGGCGGAACTCAAAGTGTGTGTTGTCCATGTGGTTCCAAGGAACGCCCCAATTACCTGACGCTGGCCTGACAAGGACCGCCTTCGCAAAAAAGAAGTTGCTCTGCCGATCACGAATTCGTCGCGGGAGTCCAGTCGGGTAATTTCAGCTCCGAAAGTATTTCCGTGAAACGGGGATCGGCGCGCAAATGACGGCTCTCCGGCAGGTTGCGGCCAAACAGTACGAGCGCGGGGTCGCCGTCCCCCAACGCTTGCGAGGACAGCACCATGGCGCGATCGATGTCCCCGGTGGCGGCCGTGGCCATTGCCCGCATGAACGGCTGCACGTAACTACCGGTCGCCCTCGCATCCAGTTCCGTCACGGCGGCGCGAGCCTCCTCGACCCGTCCGGCGTCCGCCAGGCCCACGGCGTAAAAAGCCAGCGACCAGGGGTGACGCCCGGAGACGGCAAGCCCCGTAGCGGCCGCCGCCAATGCCTCGTCCAGGAGACCGGCCCCGTAACGCGTGATCTGTGTCGTCATGTGCGGCAAAAAAGCATCAGGGTCGAGTTCTCGGGCCTTGTCTGCGAACGCATTGGCTCCAGTGCACGTTCAAATTCCGCACCCGCGGCCTTCCAATCCCGTTCGAACACCATTCGCGCACACGCCAACGCGTTGTGTCCTTCCGCCAGATCGGGCGCAGCCTCCACCACTCGGTTCGCTGCGTCGATCGCCGGCCGGCGAAACGCGGACGCCGGCCCTGCCCCGTAATACGCCATGAGATTATTGGCGTCGGCGAGTCCCGCCAAGGCCATGGGATAGTCGGGATCGATCTCGAGCGCTTGCTGCAAACATTGCAGGCCCTTCAACACGCCCATGCCCCGCTGGTACAGGTAACCACGTCCTTTGAGGTACAATTCGTACGCTCGGACATCCGATGGCGCTCGGGACGCCAAGGGTGATCGGGCTTCTCCGCCGTAGGACTTCCGCATCCGGTCGGCAATGGCGCCTGCGATTTCGTCCTGAACCGCAAACACGTCATCCATTGTCCGGTCGTACCGCTCGGACCATATCTGCTGGTTCCGGGCCACGTCGACGAGTTGAACCGTGATTCTGAGACGTTCGCCCGACCGCCTAACACTCCCCTCGAGGACGTTGGATACCTTCAGTTTTTCGCCCACCTCCCGCATATCCGGGGACTTTCCCTTGAAATAAAAGCAAGACGTACGGGACGCGATGTGCAGACCCTTGACCTGCGCCAGCGCGTTGATGATCTCCTCCGTGATTCCGTCACTGAAAAACTCGTTGTCCGGGTCGGCGCTCACACTCGCGAAGGGGAGTACCGCAATCGAGTCCGGATCCGCGCCGGCGACCGCGACCGCACCACTATCCGTGCCATCCAATGCGCGAGCCAACTCTGCACCGGTGGCGAACCGATCC
>JAZDDC010000628.1:0-18654 GCA_036679565.1 Gemmatimonadota bacterium | reverse complement strand
CCGTGGACGAATTTGAGGCAAAGCCAATGGAATACACGAAAGTAATGCAGTCTGACGCATTCAGAGGCGCGTTAAGTTTTTGGCGGCTACTAAGAGTAGCGGGTATTCAGCTAAGACAAAATGCTATTGAACAAAATGGGATTTTGATAGACCTTATTGATGATGAACTTCAGAAGCACTGACGGGCACAAGCCGCAATAAACGCGTCGATCTCACGGGTGGAGTGGGCGTGAAAGGGCCTGGCATGTGGGATGAGCGACATGCGGGTCGGATGGGCTATAGCGTAGTGAGGTTGCCGTGAAGGCCACCTAACAAGTCCATGCAGAACTGCCGGGCGCGTACGTTATAAAGGAATACTGATTGCGTTTGTGCGCGCCGACGGCGCGTTCTAACGGCGAATATGCCGAGCGACTCTCGGCGAGTCGCCCGCAGCTGATGGACGACAGTGTTAGGCAGCATTCAGTCGTTGTAGAGCATTTGTTGGTTGTGACGGGTTGACGCCAAGAGGGGTATACGTTTGGGCGGAAGTATCATCCACGGTCCTCGCACGCGCGGCGTCAGAGATCGCCATTGGGGTCTGTGCCGGTCAGATGGGCGCGGACGAATGTATGATCAAGGATGCCTGCGCTTGTGCGGGCGGTACGCGGCGGTCAATCTGTGCAGCTGCATACCACTGATGGCACGCGTAAGTGCCCAACTTAGCATCATGGAGCATTCAATTATGTCTTCTGACGGTTTTGAACAAGGGGCCGCGCGGACCCACGGCGCGCGATGGACGAGCCCTATAGCGTTGGTGTTCCTTGCATGCGGGCCAGACGCGTTCCCAGTCCTCGACCCCGGTACGCTTCCCGCACCAATCGCCGAGTTCGCGCATTCGCAGGGGATCGATACCTTACGGGGATACACCGAGATATTGCATCAACCAGGGGACGACGTGACATTCTTCCGGCTTCGTTGGGGAAACCAGACGGAATGTCAGGAGTGTGCTTTCGCCGAGGGGACCGGCATACTGCGCGAGGGACGCACCGGGTGGATGTCCATCTTAGTGACCGATTTTCTTGCCCCCACTCCCGCGCGTTTTTTTGATTTTCTTGCGTCGGATCTTCCGTTGTTTGACCCGAACCTGCCGTCCACCCTGCGGGGCGTCGATCACGTGGCTTATTTGGACTTCCGGCAGCTCGTGACCTGTGACACCGATGCGCCGGAACCCATCCTCCGAGTCATCGCCGAATCCGTGGCAGGCGATGGTTGGCGAGGGTTGGGGTTGGCCCTGTTGGAACACACGACGGTGTTACACAGCGAGCCGATCTTGGAGGTTTTGGCTGACCTCCAGGGTTTGCAGTATGCCGAAGTACGCGGCCGGGCGCTAATGGCGTTGGGCTACCTTCGAGCGGGCGTTGCCCCACCGGTGTGGGCGGGTGATCGGGTGTGCTCGCTGTACTCGGGCGATCGGTAGCGCCACGCGCTTCGCATTCGTGCTTCGTTCCCGGGGTCGGGAGCATGCTGCCTAACAAGTCCATGCAGACGGGCGGGCGCGCTCGTTTCAACGGAAGTGATTGATTTGTGCGCGCCGTGGGCGCGGTATAACGGCCAAGATGCGCGAGCGACTTTTGAGGAGTCGCCCGCAGCTGATGGACGTGTGGTGTTAGGCAGCCGTCGACCTCTAATGGCTGTTGTCTATTGGGAGTGCCGAACGTTCTATGAAACCATGATGTATAGGGGTGCCCCGCCCCTACATGGCTGAGTCCTTAATCTATCGTGTTTTTCCGAATCCACGTTATCAGCCGGCGCTCTGAGATGTCGCCGGCCGCCAGGCCCATGATCGTTGTGACCACGCTCGCCTCGTTCGCCGTGAATTGTCGTCCGTTGCGTTCGAGAAAGGCCACCATGGTGATGAAGGCGACGCGCTTGTTGCCGTCATGGAACGGGTGGTTTTGTGCAAGGCCGAACGCATAGGCGGCGGCGAGGGTCTCGAGGTCGACGTTCGGTTTGTAGTGCCACTTGTTTTGGGGTCGGGCGAGGGCTGCCTCGAGTGCCGCGGCGTCGCGGAGTCCTTTCAGACCACCGTGCTCGGTAAGTTGATCATAGTGAATGGCCTCCACCACGACGCGGCCAATCCAGCGTGGTTCGCGCTTCACCTACCGGGCAAGTGTGCGGAGCGCGCTTCGATACCGTTTGGCAATGCCCGCAGCGGCCGCGAGCGCTTCGTCCGTGTCCGGGTCGTACGGGGTGAGCAAGATGCCGTGCTCGGTCTCGATGGCGAGCAGGCGGTCGCCGGGCTCGACGTGGAGGCGATCGGCCATATCTTTGGGGAGAGTGGCTCCGACGGATCCCCCCACTTGTCGGGCGGTGACTTCACGGACCATGTGGGACACCTCTTTGGAGTAGCATATTTATTATACTACCGGACCCGGCCATCTAACAAGTCCATGCAGACTGGCGGGCGCTGTCGTTTTCAGAGGAGAGTCGCCCGCAGCTGATGGACGGTGAGTGTTAGGCCGCACGCTTTCTGCTTATTGCCCCAATCCACGCGAGGGACCGCAGTTCCAATGAGGCGCATCAGTTCGTGGGTACTTCCCGGTTGATGAATGTGAGATACCTTAGATTTTTTGGCGTAGCAGGGCAGGGCCATGTGGAACGGCCTAGGTCCAACCGTCAACATGGTCGCTTTCATGCGACGGAGGTATCGATGCGTAGGAACGGTCGGCCGTTGTTTGGGATCGTAATCTGGGGTATCACATCCATGTCTTGCCGGGAGGCCCCACCCGATGGGACGGTGACCAGCCAAGTGGATCCGGTCCCGTCTACCGAATCGTCGACTCTTCCCCTCCGGGACATCATGCGTGGGCTCGAGAACGATCTCACCGGGGTCGGCCACGGCATTTGGATTGGGGATCATGATGCGGTGCGCACGGCCGCCTCTCGGATCGCGGAACATCCGGGGGTGACCTCCGATCAGATGTCCGCCATCCAGGCCGCCTTGGGAAGCGAGTTCTCAATTTTTGTTCAGCATGATCGGGCTGTCCACGATGAGGCCGTAGCGCTTGCCGAGGGCGTTGATTCTTCGTGGGCGCCGGCCCAGTTGTTTGGTTCGTACGTCCGCCTGCAGGAGGGATGTATGTCATGTCACACCGTGTTTCAGGCGAGGGTCGCCGAAGCTTTGGCGAACCCCGGCGGCGGCGCATGATCGGACGCCCCGCCTGACCCGGGTATTGGCGGAGTGACTGTTCGAAGGACGAAAACCGCGTGCGGCCTAACAAGTCCATGCAGACTGGCGGGCGCTGTCGTTTTCAAAGGAACCGATTGAGTTGTGCGCGCCGTGGGCGCGTCATAACGGCCAAGAGGCGCGAGCGACTCTCGGCGAGTCGCCCGCAGCTGATGGACGACAGTGTTAGGAAGCGAGTCCGCAATCGGTTCTTCATTGGCATCCACACGTCAGGCGCGTACGTTCGGCTCGATCTTCGACAACCTCGTAAACACCAGGTTCAGGGGCGGCGGAGGGATCTTTCTTCTTCTAACACACCGAGGGGTCTTTAATCCAACCTTCAGGGGTGCCTTTCAATGTCATAACTATTATATATGTAGTAGCTAATTGTACAGGCGGGTGGTCGCATGAATCCAATCATCGCAAAGCCTTTCATTCCGTGGGACGCCCTGGCGTGGCGGCCGTTCAACCGCCTGCAACACCCTGCCGAATTAGAATCTTCCCCACCTTTCACGTCATACCGACCGTACTTGGACCGGCGGCGACCCCGCTGCGCCGCCACCTCCGTTTCCGTCGTGATGGTTCTTCTGATAACCGCGTGCGCTGAAGTCACTCGCACCGGACGGATCCTGGAGTCCGTGCGTACCGACAGCGCGGGGGTGGAGATTGTGCTCAACCCGGCGGATGCCGTCGTTGTGCCCGTGTTCGCGACTATGGATACCATGGCCACGTTGCGCCTGGGCTCCGTGGATGGACGACCCGAAGAAGTGTTCGGCACGATCGACGATGTGCTACCGCTTGCTAACGACGGTGTGGCCGTCCTCGACGGCCAGGCTGCCGAGATCCGTCTGTTCGATGCGGACGGTGCGTATCGAATGTCGCTCGGTGCAAAGGGACAAGGCCCTGGGGAACTGGATCGCCCCAGCGTGTTGGCGCTTTTACCAGGCGACACAATCGCCGTGTACGACGCGCGGCCGATGCGGATCACGCGCTTCGGTCCCGACGGTGCGCTCGGGCGGATCACGACCCTGCAAGACACGCGCAGCCGAGTCGTCGTGGCGTCGTTTCTTCATGACGGACGACTCGTCGGCCAGTCGCGCTGGCTCGCTCCCAACGGAGGCGCGCCGCCCGGATCGGAGCCAACGCTCGTCCGCGACACGGTGGTGCTGACGCTTTTTACAACCGACGGCGCGGTGGAAGATACCGTCGACATCGTGCCCGGCCGAGAGGCCATCACGCGTATTGAGATGAGCGAACGCGCCATCTCGGTATTCAAACGCTCGCCGGCGTTCGGACGAACCAACGTGTTCGCGGTTCATCCCGATGGGATTTGGTCATCCGCCAACGATCGGTTTGAACTCCGTCTCCGTGGGCTGGGGAGCGGCCGCCTCATACGTATCGTCCGCGCCCCCGGATTGGAGCGGCCGGTTACGGACGCGCTCGCGCGGACCATCTACGATCGGACTCTTGCCGAAGCAGAGACGGCTGGCGACCGGCGCCGGACGGAGGCGTGGTACGCTCTGTCCCCTCGACCTGAGACGCTCCCCGCCTATGATCGCATTGTGGTGGACGACCAGGGGCGGCTCTGGGTACGGGCATGGTCCCCGCGAGACGAAGCGACGCCCTGGTGGGTGTTCGCCACCAACGGAGACCTGCTGGGCTCGGTCGACGTTCCGAGGGGCACCACCATCTCGGCGGTACGCTGTGGATGGGTGTGGGGTGTCGAACAGGATGAGCTCGACGTGAGTTATGTCGTGCGTTATGCCCTGCGGGGTATGAACGGCTGCTGACGGACACAAACCACATCGCAGGTTACCTTTCTCCTTACGGGATGTGTTGCGCTTGACCTATTACTCCACACTGCCTAACACCATTAAGAAGTGTTTTGTCAAGGCCCGTGGTTCAAGGCATAGGTCTCCTTGCGCGGCGACCGGGGGTCGCCGCGCTCGACTTCCGTATTCCTTACTACCCAGCGGCGTTTGCCAAACTCGTATCGGGGGGACGTCGGTTACAGCGTCCACACACCATTGTGGGCTCAGCTGACGGCGTTGTTAGATGCCGTCAGGTGCGATGCACATCGCGGTCCCAGATACCTCGTTGGCACGCCGCCTGGCTTCCCAATCAAGCACCGCCAGGTAACAAGCGGCGCGTGTACACTAGGGTACGTGGAACGTGATCTGACAATCCCGATGCGTTTTACGGAACCAGGTTTGGCGTCGATTAACGTGGTTGGTCGCTGGGCGGATATGGAATTGACGGTGACGGTGCGGAAGACTTCTCGAAGAAAGCGGCGGCAACACAAAAGAAGACAGGCGTCTGTGGTGGTCGGAGCATCAGCGAGTCTTTGACGTGTGCCACCCTATATAAGGAATACTATTTGTATCCATGGTTGTTGAGACATCAAGACGAAGTGCCGTACCCGTCGGTGTCCGACTGAAGGTCTTCATTGGAATTCTGCTTGCCGTCGTGTTTTCGATCTTGGGCACACTCCATGTGATTTGGGCGTTTCGTGGTCTTCCGGCGGTCCCCGTCGTTCCGGTGATTCCAGATGGGCCGATCCTACGGCCATCACGGTTGGCCACCCTCGCGGTTGCCGCGGCTCGCCGGCGCTGTCTTCACGGTGCTTGCTCGCGCTGACTGGATTCTCAGGTCGGCACCGCGGGTTATCACGACGTTGGCGTGTTCAGCGCTCGGAGTTGTATTCGTGTTGCGATCGGTCGGAGACTTTCGGCTCATTGGTTTCTTCAAGCGCATAAGAGATACTGACTCGCCGTGTGGGGTACATGGTTGTATTCGCCAATTTGTCTAACGACAGGGTTGGCGTCACTTTGGCTAGCCACTACCCCTCGTGGTTTTTTGGTAGAGGATTAGTGGAGCCCGTCGGGCCCTTTCGCTCGTTGTGGTGATATCGTTCGGGGTTTACGTAAGGGCTCATTCGATGAGCAATGTTTGATTCGTGGCACGCCGAGCCAATGGCAATCGGAGTCGTCATTTCATGAAGATCCCTGAGGTTGGCAATCGTTAATCCAGTTCTCCTCAGCACCGTGGCGTTTTTGATTTCCGCCGTGGTACCACTCGACGGACAAATCCGTCTTAGTGGTACCGTCGTGGATTCGGCGGGTTTGCCAGTGGCTCTTGTGGAAGTGACGACGGCTGCCACCCGCGTGCTGACGAGTTCTTTGGGACGTTTCTCCTTGACGAATCCGCGCAACCTAGACTCGTTACGCATCAGCTTCCGACGAGTGGGTTTTCAACCTTTGACGTTGGTCCTATCGACCGACGGGATCGGGCCATCGATAGATCTCGAGCCCGTCGTCATGGCGGCTGTTCCAATTCGACTCGACGATATTCAAGTGGAAGCACTCCGTCCGATATTGTCGTCTCGTGGCATACGCGAGTTCGAGTTTGCCCGTCGGGAAGGCTTCTCTCGCTACTTCATTACCGCGTACGATATTGAGCGGTTACGGCCGTTTGGTGTAAGTGGCCTCACCCAACAAATACCGGGCGCTCGGAACGCTCAAAATGCTGTGTTCGGTAATGCAATCCAGCTATTGTCGCGTTCAGGTACGTGGTGTACTGCCACGATCGTCGTGGATGGTATTTCCACGCGCAATACAGACCCTGATGCGTTTGTGTCGCCGGAACGGATTGGGGCCATGTGGTATTCGCCGAGTGACTGTAGAGTACACATTTGGACAAAACCGATTCCGGTCGAACAGAGTTCATCGTTTGAAATCGGATTCCGCGTATCAGGTTCGGATTACGGTAGGGGAATCCGCCCCGGCGGGTTGGGTGGTTACATGGCGTTGCCATTGGTCCCCGATCGGTTTGCGTTTTACCCCGCCTTTGCCATTGCGACCAGCCAGCCGTCTATCCGTTGGCTTGCCCAATTGGCCTTTCGCGTGCGGGTGGTGGGCAAGCGACCGGCACTTTACGTGGGTACCGGCGTCAGGTTCCGAAAGTTCGAGGCAGTCAGGAGTACGCGGTCGGAATCCGTCTTCGTAGTCTTGGGTGGCATTGGAACGTCGGTTGGTCCACTACGTGTGTTCAGTGAGGTCAGCGTGGTCGGTCTGTGGCAGACAGACGAACGACGTGCTGAATTGGTGTTTGGCGTGGGCTACCACAATTAGCGGGGATCGCTACGCCCCGACGTCCCGCCAGCTTCCGTTCACGCAGTTGTAGCTAAACGGAAGCACGATCAGCTTTCGGACACTTGTTTTTTACCACGCTTGGGTGAGTGTGCGGCATTACCGCCCGGTGTGTTACCTCCATCGACGAGGTGTTTCTTTCGTGTTGTGTCGGGGTTTTTAGGACCGTTTCCCGATGGCATGGTGTGTTGTGTCAGCGATTGCTATTGCCTTCGATGGGGCGCTGTTGAAAAAACTGCGCGAGTCGTTCCGCCTCACCACCGGGTGCCCAGATGACCAACGCCCGGACGGGCTCGTCTGAAGTCACGTGGTGTATGACGTCATCGCCGGGGCGAACGATACCGACCATGCCCGGATCCAAGATGTGAGACTCTCCGTTGACGACGTGGTTCAGCTGACCGCTCAGTATATAGAAAATCTCAATCGCCGCATGGCCGTGGCCACGGTTGGGCGCAGGGCCCGCAGGAAACGTAATTTCACCGAGGTCCAACTCGGTGCCACCTAAGTTGGCAGCCTCCACTAGAACCTTGATCTGAAACCCATTCTGCCCTTCCAAGATGCGAGTACCCTGCGTAGATCTCGCGTAGTCGTCCTGCGCGGACGCTTGGTTGGCTAACAGGGCGCAAAGAACGAAGCCGGTTGTTAGGGCGTTGACTCGAAGTGACACGGGCAAGTGCAGGCGCATGGTTTCCATCGGTGTTGGAGTGTATGATTATTCTGCGAGTTTCTCACCATCATATCTTGAATGGTCGATGGTCGCAACGCAAGGTTGGCCGATGATATGCGTGAGACTCCTCGTTCTTGGTCGAGCCCGGTTGTGGTTCATATAAGACATGGACAGCGTTTTCGCCTACTTATCGTAACCATGCTGTCCTGTGATGCTTGGCAAGCGACTGTCATGCGCGCATGCTACCGGAGGTAAAATACGTGGCGGTTGATGTCATTACTGAGGTCATTATTACTCGCCCGGTTGAAGAGGTGGCTGACTACGCAGCCAATCCCGACAACGCGCCGAAATGGTACGTGAATATCAAGATGGTTGAGTGGGTCACGCCGCCGCCACTTCGCGTGGGTTCGATGATTGCGTTCGTGGCTCAATTCATGGGTCGGCGTCTGGCTTACACGTATGAAGTCGTTGATTGGGTCGCCAACGAGCGGTTCAGTATGCGAACGGCTGAGGGTCCATTCCCTATGGAAACGACGTACACATGGGAAGCTACAAAGGCGGGCCATACCCGAATGGTGTTGCGAAACCGTGGGACCCCTGCGGGTTTTTCTGCGGTGATCGCTCCGTTCATGAAGTTGGCAATGGGTCGTGCCAATCGGAAAGACCTGGCGTTGCTCAAGCGGCTGCTCGAGGACGCGGGACCTGATGCTGAATGAAAAGATTGATCCATCGGAATGGACGCATATTCAAATAACGGGTGCGAGCCACCCGCGTGACGATTCTCATGGTCTGACAGAGGGATCAAGGATATGAGAGATATGGAGAAGTCCACCACAGCAAACAATGTTACGGTCCTTCGCGTGCGCAAGTCCGGACATTGCATCATTATCTTGATGCTCATGGCAACATCATTTGCGCCGAGCTTGTGTTCGGCACAGAAGACTCAAGTGGATCCGGATCCGAATATGCCGACCAAGGAAGGATTCGACGTCGGGCGGGCCATCTTCTGGGAGTTTCCCAACTTCGTTCCCCTGCGCAACCCGAAGTGGCAGTCGTTGCGTACTGCACATCGCGGTGGTGCCGTTTCTGATGATACGCCGGTCGTAGTTTTCAACGTCGCGGGATCGACACTGGTTTTGGTGTCGAGCCAGATGGCCTACCATCATGTTGCCCAAGGAGAGACAAACGGTGAGCCATGGATGGTGACGTTTTGAGTGGTGTGCAACTCAGGAGTCAGGATGGCTCCAAGTATTGACGGTGTTGCGCACACTTTTACGGAACACGGTCTGTATGATGGTCTATTTTTGATGCGTGATGAAGAAAGCGGAACCTTTTGGGACCACTTGACAGGCGAGGCTGTCTACGGACCACTGGTCGGTACCAAATTGGAGGTCGCGAACCTTTTTCACTCCCGGGCCGGTTCCGTTTTGGCAAATAATCCAGATGCACTCATCGCACTGTCGGATCGCACCCTGAGAACCGACGAGGATATGGGACTGCCCAGTCTGCTTTCGCGTATGCGTGGGCGTCTTTCGAGGATGTTCAGATCGACGGTTGATGAGGAGGATACGCGACGTCCGACCATGGACATCGGAATGGGAATCTGGCGGGGTGACGAGGCGCGATACTATCCCTACGAACAGGTCGTTGATCAGGATAAGGCGGTTATCGACACGTTCCTGGGCATGCGGACGTTGGTATTTCTGGACCCGGCTTCGCGTGCCCTGTCGTCGTTCTATGTTAAGGCGGACAGTGCTTGGTGGGACGACGAGGTTCTCAGGTTGTCCAACGGCCAGTATGTCGAAGAAAGCACGCTGTACGACTCAGACGGCCATCGCACGGACGCTGTTAGGCCACTTCAAGTCTTCACGCGATGGTATGGCTTTGCGCTCACGTTCCCCAAGACTGAGATTTACGGTGATCTGCGATGAATTTTGGTAAATTGGGTACTGCGGGGGTTGACCGTCTTGACCAACACGATGAGTCTAGTCACCTTCTCACGTTGTCTTTGAGATTCCTTCTTCGGGGAGATTGTCTTGTCCACAGCGCTTGGCCGTCCCGCTAATCCAACTGCAGCGCAACGTATCCAATGGTACGGGATTTCGCGCATTGACCAACCGACAACCCGCACGCACGGTTGGTTTGTGAGGATCAAACTGCAGAAGCAGCGTGACGGGTCCTATAGTCCTCGGCACACGAAGTTTTTTGGTGATGTATCCAACGGCGGACCCCGTGGTGCCTTGCGCGAGGCGCGCAAGTGGCGCGATCGGCATGTGAAGAGCCCAAGTCGGCGTCGCGCGAAATCGAAGCGGTAACAGACATCAGCTCTAGGCGAGACTGGTAAGTTTGTTCGTGCAACCACAGCTTGCACATCTCCGTGTTTTGAGATTCCACAAACCGAGAGAGCCTAGACATTTTTCGATGTCCGCGTCGATTGGCACCTCCTGATCGGTCGCCTAATCATTTGGAAGCCAGCACGAAAGTGTTGTCGTCCGGGTCTTTGAAGACAGCGGCAGTACCCCAGTCTGTTTTTTGTGGTTCTTGCACAAATTCTACACCACGGCTTGCCAGGAGTTGATAAGCCGATTTCGAATCCGCCGGGAGATTCTGGATATGAACCGATCGTTGCTCTCAGTTGTTTTGGTGGCCCTGGCCGGTTGCGCGGCCGATCCTACGGCCGATGTGAAGCCCAACGTATACATCGAAGCGCTTACTTGGACGGAGGTTCGGTCCGCCATTGATGCGGGCACGACCAGCGTGATCATTCCGACGGGTGGTACCGAGCAAAATGGTCCCCACATGGCGTTGGGAAAACACAATGTCATCATCCATCATACGGCGGGGGAAATCGCTACCCGCCTCGGAAACGCACTCGTCGCGCCGGTTATGGCGTATGTGCCGGAAGGCAACGTGGATCCTTTGTCCGGGCACATGCGTATGGCCGGTACCATCACCCTTCCGAACGAACATTTCATGACGGTTTTGGAATGGGCAGCGCGAAGCTTTGCGGCGCACGGTTTTACCGACATATTGTTGATCGGAGACAGCGGGGGCAATCAACGGGGTATGCAGGCCGTCGCTGAGGCCCTCAACGCCGAATGGACGGATGGCAATATTCGAGTCCATCATATCGCGAATTATTACAACAGCAACAACGGGAATGTGGAGTGGCTGATCAGTCAAGGTGAGACGGAAGAAGACATCGGGTCGCATGCTGGGATTACGGACACGTCGCAACTGATGGCACTCGATTCGACCCTTGTGCGTCCCGAGTTGTTTGCCCTTAACGGCGGCGCCGAAGGACGTGGTGTGCGAGGGAATCCGATGCGTGCGTCTGCCGCGTATGGTCGGCAGATGCTCGAACAGAAAATCGAGGCGGCGGTACGCCAAGCCCGTCAATTGATTGGTGTCCGATAGGTCTGGCTGTTGGGGTAAGGCTTACCAGGAAAAAAATGGGAGATGGACCGATGAGATTTCGGAACCTTACAGTGCAAATGGCGGTTGTTGGGGCCATTCTTTTTGCTCCGATCGATGCTTGGGCGCAGACGGCCGATTCACGATTTGGTGTCTGGAGGATGAAGTCGGAAGCGCCACCACCGTCGGTAAATATCATGACGTATGAATCCTACGGTAGTGGTGGTATGCGGATTACGGTCGAATCTACGAACGCAAATGGCCGAGCATCGAAGTGGGGGTACGTGACAATGTTTGACGGAGTTTTTCGTCCGGTTTCCGGTCAAGACAATGCCGAAACGGCGGTAGAGTTTGTAGATGATCAGACGACGAGGATTTTGAACAAGCGGAATGGGCGTGTGTCGCAGGTGATTATCAACACCCTTTCGGAGGATCACAATACCATTGAAAACGAATACGTCCGCATGGACGAAGACGGTAACATTGTTCGGGTGACACATGCGACATATGAACGCGTGAGGTAACCTCTGGGATCCGAAGTTCCGTGACTGTTTGTCTGTTTGTGTTTTCCTAACGTGGCCTCGTGTTGGAGTCGTTGACGATGACCGATCGAAGAGAATTTATCCATGCGACGGGGGTTTTTGCCGCCGGGGCAGTGCTGCGACCACGTACCGTAAATGGGCTGTCATCGTCGGCAACGACAGCGGTTGAGGTCTCGACGCCCAGGGGCGGACCGGTTTCGAAAAAGCTTCTGATACTCGGCGGGACCGGATTTATTGGGCCGCATATGGTTCGATACGCGGTAGAGCGTGGTCACGAAGTAACTATTTTCACGCGAGGACGAAGTCACGCGGACATTCCCGATGTAGAGCACCTCATTGGGGACCGCAACGATGATTTGAGTGCTCTCGAAGGTCGTTCATGGGATGTGGTGCTCGACAACAACGCACGGGACTACCGATGGGTACAGCTCAGTACCGAACTCCTGCGCGACGCAACGCAGCAGTACATCTTTGTTTCATCCATTTCGGCTTATGACTCAGGGTTTGGGGGCTACGACTTCGCGGACCGTGTTTTATTGAAACCGATCATCGACGAGGACTTCACACGGTTTGCCGCGACTGCTGATTGGCGTGACGGTGACGATGCGCCGTATGGTCTCACAAAGGCGCTGAGCGAAAACATCTCACATGACGTTTTTCCGGGCCGGGCCACGATAGTCCGACCGGGTTTGATAGTCGGGCCTGGCGATGCTACCGATCGATTTACGTACTGGCCGGTGCGTATCGCCGAAGGCGGTGAGGTGTTGGCCCCGGGTGACCCGATGCACGCAAGTCAGATTATTGACCAACGAGACCTTACCGAGTGGATTGTGCGAATGGCCGAAACGGGTACAACGGGTAATTTCAACGCCACTGGACCGGCCGCACGTCTTTCCATGGCCGAGATGCTGTACGGGATTCGGGCCGTTACGGCGGAACCGGTGAAATTCACGTGGGTGTCGGAGGATTTCCTTAGTGCGCGGGAAGTCGCGCCGTGGGGTGACTTGCCTGCGTGGATACCGGGGGATGCACTTATGTACGTTGACGTGAGGACGGCCGTGGACGCTGGTTTGACCTTTCGTCCCTTGGCAACGACGGCACGCGATACGATTGCATGGGACGCGACGCGGCCGGAAGAGGTTCGCGCCAATCGGCGCGCTGGTATGAGTCGGGAACGCGAGCGCGAATTGTTGGACGCCTGGCACCGGCATGCCCCCGCCTGATCTAAGATTGGTTCTCGAGGCTCCCACATTGAAAAACATTGTTGTGATAGGTTTGGCAGTCTGTTTTACCGCAGGATGTGGTTCGGCAGACGTGGCATTCAATCAAGCGGCACAAGCGGCCATCGTGCGGAGTGTGGATTCGGCAACACATGCGTTTGCTGACGCGGAGCGAGCCAGAGATCCCGAGCTTGTGCTGGCTCACATCGCTCCGGAATTCTATATGTACGTTGACGGGCGGCGGGCAAGTTACGATTCGGTGTCTAGCCAGATACTTCAGACGCTTCCCAGCCTGTTATCATTCGAGACGACGTGGTCCGACATGGAAGTGCGTGCGTTGGGAATGAACCATGCGTTGGTCACGTTTCGGTTTCGCGATCGTATGACCGATTCCGCCGGTTCCACCGTCAGTTTTGTGGGCCCAACCACTCTGATCTGGGAGCGCCGCGGTGAAAATTGGTTGATCATTTACGCCGATGCCGACCACTACCCGCCTTCACCCGAATAGATTCTCGTCGTTACTGTTCGCAGTATGATTTCACAGCGTCCATATCCTTCTCGATGGCCTTCTGGATCATCCCCTTCATGAGCGGATTCAGGAGTTTTGAGAAAAACCTGTAGGCTTTTGCGTCCATCACCATGGTCAGGTTTGTTTGCCCGTCCATCGGTTTGACCGTGAACACCGTGTCCCATATCGTGCCACCGGCGTCGGCGACTAACCGGACGTGGTTGTTTGCCTCGTACTCGGTCACTTTCAGTTCCGTCGTTGCTTTCCTTTTCCCCATCAATCGGGTTTCGCGAAAGCGCAAACCTACCCCAGATTTTATGTCGGACAATATATCGACGTGAACGATATGTGGTAGGGCCTTCGAGAAGTTGTCAATCTCTGCAACGGTTTGAAAGACTTTGTCTATTGGTGCGTCTATGGTTCGCGTGATGGTCGTTCGTGTCATGGCAGTCTTTCGCGGTTGATAAGATGGCAGGGTCGATCCGATTCGTTGCGAATCGACAAGAACATGCACCAAATTGGGAAATTGAGCAAACAAGCAGCGCGATGACTGTAAATTCGTTTGAAGATCGTAGCGTGCGACTTGAAAAAGTTGTCTAGCTCTGAGACATTGCAACGAACGCCACATAACCTGGATCGACACCACGATGAACCGACTTTTACTGCTGATCTCCGCGTTACTCGTAGCCTGCCAAGCCGATTCTGTTCCCGAGGACCGGACGATAGATCTCGATTGGGAGACGGTCCAAGATTCGACTGACCGTGTAGCCGTCGTTACTGGTCTGTCCGAGCCGGAAGCCGTCCGATACGATGTCGTTAGTGATGTATTCTTCGTGTCCAATTTCAATGGAGACGGCGATGACCGAGACGCCAACGGTTTCATCAGCCGGGCGAATGTAGATGGTACGCTCGAGGAACTTATGTTTGCGGTCGGCACGGATATATATCCGCTTCATGCGCCCAGGGGCATGTTCATACAGGGTGATACGTTGTGGGCAGTTGACATCGACGGTATACACGGATTCAACCGTTTGTCCGGCGAGCAGTTGAAATTTGTCGATTTCCGCACGTTCGAGCCTGGTTTCCTCAACGATGTGGCGTCCGGCCCACTTGGTGCGCTTTACATCACCGACACTGGTCGGTCCCGTATCTACCGCATGTTAGGTGATCAAGTCACGATTGCCGTCGAAGACTCGCTGCTTGGTCAACCGAATGGCATCACGTGGTTTGGCGATGTGGGGAATTTCTTGCTGGCACCGTGGGGGGGTCGTCAAGTTTTGAAGGCGTGGAATCCGACAACCGGGGAAATTTCCGAGATCGTTAATAGTACCGGTGGGTACTTTGATGGCATCGAAGTTGTGAATGGCGAGGTGATCGTCGCGAGTCAGGCGGATTCGAGTTTGCACCGGTTCGCCGACGGTGTCACGCGTCAGATCGTGCGTGTTGCGGGGTCGCCTGCGGACATTGGCGTGGACGTCAGGCGTAATCGGGTGGCAGTCCCGTACATTGATCTGAATCGGGTGGACATTTGGCAGCTGCCTGTCCCATAAACAGTAGCCCTCGAGTAGTGCGGCAGGTCTTTTTATCCACGCCGACATCTGTACCACGAAGATCGGGCATTGCATCTTTGAATGCGAACGCTCTCGCGGACGAGAGTTTGACGACTGGAGGGTGGTATGAGTAGCGTAGCCGCTGCATTTCTTTTCACCAGCACGGTAGTGGCTGCCGGAGCGCTGCCGGTTATCGCGCAGGAAGAGACTCGGATCTGGAACGGGGTCATGCAACTCAGCAGTGGAACCCGTCTCGACGTGTTCTTAACCGCGGTTGGGAGCGAAGAGGTGGTCGGTGCCACGATGAATGTATTCGATGGCCCGGTTAGCTCCGTCACCGAGCTGGCGTGGGACGAACGGCATATGCGGTTTCGATGGGGCGTTTTTCAGTGTGCGCTGGAGGAAAACGGCGGGGGTGGCTATAGCGGAGGTTGTGACATTGACGGCGGTGGAGCGGTGACGTTGACTTTCGCTCAGCCTGCCGATTTGCGTGAGGCGGCGGACAAACGGTCTGCCGGAGTGGCCAGCGGTGGTGAAACATTGACCACCGCTGATCTCCTTGCATCGGGAATGCTGACTCTCTATGAGGCTATTCAACAGTTGCGACCAAGGTGGTTGATCCCCCGCGGACCAAACAAGTACCTGCGTCGCCTTTTTGTGTACGTCTACGCGGACGGGCAACGAATTGGGGATGTTGAAGCACTGCGCATGATGCGATCTGAAGACGTCAGCAATGTTCGATATTACAACGCGTCCGAAGCCACGCTGCGGTTCGGCGCAATAAACGAGGGCGGCGCAATCGCGTTGACCCGGCGCAGATGATCCTAGCGTGACCATCCTTGGCGTAATCGTGTTTTGCGTTGGTATAGTTTTCTTCTTTGTCCAAAGAAGTCAAAAAAGCAGAGCCTATAACATAAAATCCGCCCGTCCAGCTCAGGCCGCCGAACTCCAAAAGATGTCGGCTAGTATTGCAAAAGAAATCGGAGCGGGGCACTGGAGAGACTATGTGACCGTGCGCGGCAAAATCAGGGTTGACGAGCCACTTCGATCTGAGCTAACGCAACAGGAATGTGTCCATTATACAATGACCGTTACGCGTGAGTTTGAGGAGACGATTGCGAGTAGAACATCACGCGGTTCATCAACCAGGACTAAACGTGGGTCGGAAAGTGTTGCGAGCAACACCAGATCCATTCCCTTCCGTGTGGAAGATGAGAGTGGTAGCATCGCGGTCGATCCGCATGGAGCCAAAATAGATGCGGTGGAAGTACTGGATGACTTTAGACCGGGCGAGTACCGGCAAGGGGTAACGACGTACGGTGGTGTTTCATTAGCTCCTCGATTCCGGCAGGGTCTCGGAGGCAGACGGACGCTTGGATACCGGTATAGCGAATCGGTGTTGCCGGTGAACACAACAGTGTTAGTCGTAGGAGCCGCGAACGACACCACGGGTGAAGTCACGCTCCGTCAGCCTGTGGATAGTGGCAAGAAGCTCATCATTTCCAGCAAAACATTTGAAGCACTCGCGGCCGCGGCAGACCGCGGCGCACGTTTTGCGCGAAACGGAATGTACGCCTGCTTAGGGGTCGGGGCCGCGTTGGCGCTTGGCGGATTGCTGACGTAGGATCCTTGACGTGTTGCCACCGTTCCGGTCTGTGAGTCATAACGAGCCACCATCGGCGGCAGCGTCGGATCTTTCGATTGCGGAATGGTTTGGTGGCATCGATGTCTACTTGTTCGATCAAATCCAGAAGAACCGCTTCACGCCGAGCATGCGTATTCTCGATGCTGGGTGTGGCTCCGGTCGCAATCTTGTGTTTTTTCTCCGATCCAGTTACAAGGTATTTGGGGTAGACCATGACCCCTCGGCGATCGAGCGGGTGATCACCCTGGCCGGTGATCTTGCACCGCACCTGCCCGCTGAGAATTTTCAAGTTGCCGATATCCAGAAGCTTCCTTTCTCCGATGAGGCGTTCGACGTGATTGTGTGCAACGCAGTTTTGCACTTTGCCGAGGACGAGAGGAACTTCGATATCATGTGCCATGAGTTGATGCGTGTACTTCGCCCGAACGCTTTCCTCTTCGCGCGGTTGGCCTCTGATATCGGAATTGAGGATCGCGTCGTATCCCGTGGCGGACGACGATTTACATTGCCGGATGGAACCGATCGGTTTCTCGTTGACGAACACATGTTGTTAGACATGACGGCGAAGTTGGATGGAGCGCTCTTTGAACCAATAAAGACCGTCAACGTACAAGGACAGCGTTGTATGACGACGTGGTGTATTCAAAAAAATGCCTAACTCGTCTTGGTCGGTGACCTCGGTGTGGTGTCGAAGTGGCCCGTTTGTACAAGGTCACCGGTGAATTCAATGCGTGAAAGTGAGTTGCCCTTCCAACCAATTCGGTGGGACGTGTACACGGGAGAAGAGTTGTACGAGGGCTTCGACCCTGAAGATTCCGGGTCTTTTGTCAAAACAGTCGATTTCCGAATTTATCGTCATGTGGTCATGGCTGGACGTGCGGCGCCGGGAGACCGCTTTGAACGCATGATGCAAGCGCTGCATGACCAGGCGATTTCGGGCGCCGTGGAACGGATGCTGGACGGTCAACGTGTTGCGGCGATCATGGGTGGACACGCCATGCCGCGGGGAACATCTGACTACGCGTCGGTTGCGAATCTCGCGAGGGCCCTCGCGCAAGGAGGCTTGCTAGTATGTGCTGGTGGTGGACCGGGTGCCATGGAGGCAAGCCATCTTGGCGCCATGCTTTCAAACCGGAGCGATCACGAGTTGACGGAAGTGCTGGGCCGATTGGGGGCGGAGCCGGAAGTCCCTGAGCTACTGCACATTGTTGATCCGCGTGGTGCCGTTGATCTGGAGTTGGCGGAGAAGGCCCACCGGTGGCTCAGGCCTGCATTTGAAATAGCGGGCAACATTTCTCAGCCTGGTCAGAGTCTGGCCGTGCCCACCTGGCATTACGGGCACGAACCTTCTTCCCCGTTCGCGACCAAAATTGCTAAGTACTTTCAGAACAGCATTCGCGAAGACGGTCTGTTGGCCATCGCTGGTCAGGGCATCGTTTTCGCCCCGGGTAGAGCCGGGACGCTACAAGAGATTTTTCAGGATGCGGCCCAGAACTACTATCGATCTTTCAACGTTTTTAGTCCTATGGTATTGCTCGATTCGGATTACTGGACCACGACGTTGCCCGCCGTACCGTTACTCAAAAGCCTCTTCAAGACGGAGGATTTTGAACGGCGTGTTTTGGTTACGGACGATGTGGCTGAAGCGGCCAGATTTATCCTTGAGTTTGACGATGGCACGTAGAAATTACAGCGCATTCTACAGTCTCATGCGTAGTCTAGTTCCTCGCAGCGGGGAACTAGGTACTTTTGAAC
>JAZDDC010000627.1:0-5037 GCA_036679565.1 Gemmatimonadota bacterium | reverse complement strand
AGTTTCACAGAGACATGAGCGTCCAACCCGCGGTGCTTCACGCTTTCGAGCACGGTCAAGTAGTGGTCTACGACGCCGTCAACCTCGGCCTTTGAGCTGACGTTTTCGCCGAGCCGGGTGACGATTGATCCGATGTTGTGGGTTCGGAGGGCTGCGCCGGCCGTCAGAGCATTGTCGAAACTTTCGCCGGGCAAGAATTTGGAAATGGCTTTCTGCGCGAACTTGCGGTGGCGGAATTGGCTCTCGAGCCACTTGTTCTGTGAACCCCAGAGCAGCGCATTGCGGAGGATACTCATAAGTTTATCGTAATTCTCCCTGCGGGATGTTGCCAGACCCTTGGCTGCGGCGGAAAGATATGCCGTTCGATTTACGGGCGGGAGGGAGTCGCGAGGGCTTTAATCGAGACGCTACGATACACCATGAATCATCAGATAACGAGTCCAATAGACAGCAGCAACACCTCCGGCTTTATCCAGATCGTTCAGGGTTGGCTGAACGCTGAATGGCTCTAAGCCGTGCCCTTTTTGGATGCGGCATTGGGGGTATCGCTTGTCTTGTTCGTCGCGTACGCGACCGACGTCGTTACCCGTAAACAGCCGGCGCGTTTCATCGCGCGGCTGACTTCGCGAACAGCGGCCACATTCGACGACGATCTCGTCCGATACAAATTCGGTTCCTCACTGACGACGAAGTAGGCACGTTCAGACGGGTTGATGCGCTCGTCACGTACATCGATGCCAAGCAGAAACAGTTGCGCGAGACCAACGAGCGACTCGGATATCAAGATGCTTCCAACGTCAACGCCTGGCGTCTCACCAATGTCGGGACGTTTCGGGCGTATATCGTTGAATACTTGCGCCACCATCCGAAAGTGAATCAGGATATGACGTTGTTGGTGCGGCAGCGGCAACCGGGCCCCCACGGTTTGCCTATCGAGTTGTATTTTTTTTCCAACGAAACCGAATGAGCAAGTTACGAAGGAATACAGGCGGACATCTTTGATCATCTCTTTGCCATGGCGCCGGAATTTGGGCTGCGAATGTATCAGCAACCGTCAGGTGCCGATGTTCGGGAGATTGGTGGCCATCAGCAGCTTCGCGGCTGATGGGCTGCCTGCTACCCGCTACCCGCTGTCTGCTACCCGCCGCTTCGTATGGACGACTTTGATTCCGGTGTGCCACGACCCTACATCCTTGCGTGTGACCAAATCGCCACATAGGCTCAGCTGGTAGCTGGTAGCTGGTAGCTGGTAGCTGGTAGCTGGTAGCTGGTAGCTGGTAGCTGGTAGCTGGTAGCGACCAAAACGCACCTAACAAACGTCAGCAAGGAATCCATTGCCTGCAGTCTACGAAACGATTCGCGTTCGACATGGTTCGATTCCGTTTCTCGAACAACATCTCGTTCGCATGGAAGCTAATTGCTCGGCGTTGGGGCTCCCGCCCCCGGTTCGGTTGCGTGAGGCAATTCTCGATGCACAAACTGTCACCGAACAGAGGCTGCGGATTACGTGGGACGGTGGCGAGTTACGTGTCACGAGTCTGGCGCTCATAGCCATTGCCTCGATGCACGTTCGCACCGTGACACAGGTGCACGGCGGCTACCGAGTGAAGACGACTGACCGCATTGTGTTTGATCGGGCACGTGCTGAAGCGCGTGATGCCGGAGCCGATGAAGGATTACTTCTCACGACAGAAGGATTCGTCGCCGAGGGGACTTTGTTTGCCGTGGGTTGGTTCGACGGTGACGTGCTTTGCGCGCCATCTCTGGATTTGGGGATCTTACCGAGTATTGGACGCAACCGTGTCTTGGAGGTCGCAAAGAAAATGGGCTACCAAATCCATGAAGGATTCTTTAAAAGATCCGAATTGGACGCACGGCCTGTTTTCGCCACAACGTCTACCAGGGGTGTCGTGGAGATATCGGTGCTGGATGGAAACACCGTGCCTGGTGATCCGCGGGTGGACGAACTTGCGACTTGGTTTTGGCCCGAATGACCCCCTAGTGGTGGGGTCTGTATGGTATCCGTGTCGGGACCAAGTCCGTTCTTAAGGTTGTCCGCGGTCGATTGACTCAAGCCTGGCTTGGCGAGCAGCAGCTGAATCGGCGATGGCGAGCGCGTTGCGAACGCCCCGTGCACCGGGCAATCGAGACTCGCCAAGGACCGAATCCTGCTGACGCCGTGTCAAAGTACTGCCAGTAGAGCGGTGGCGGTCTGTGCAACCCGCCGCGAACGACAATGCTGCTACGCCTGCCAAGAAGATCCCACGCATCTTTCGGCCTTCCATAGTCTGTTGGTGCCCCAGTTATCGGCAGACCGGCGGAAAGACAAAGGAAAATTCACCGCTTCGGGTGGTCCTTCGCCCTGATCGCGACGGCCACGTCTCGAGCCAAAGCGGTGCTCGCTTGGGAGAGGTCCTCCAGAGTCATAGGCACGTCCGTGGCGGGAAGCGTCCACAGCGCTTCGGTGCTTCCGGGTGGGCGGAGTTCCGCTGAGATCCGGGCGTCTAGAGTGCCGTTGCTGGTATCGACCTGCATGGTCCAGCTGAGCACGTAGTCCGGCGTATGCTTTCCCGGTGCGGTAGCGGTATCCGTCATTACGCCAATGCCGACGGATTGACCGAGGGCTCGGATCAAGTCGTCGGAAAACGTGCCCGCGAGCGCTCTGTGCCGGGCCGGCCCGTTGAACGACGCAAGCTCGACAGAGACTTGGGCTGGAGCGTAAGCTGGCGGTCCAACAAATCGAGAAACAAGTAGTCCCGCGGCCAGAACACCCATCGCTGCGGCCCCGAGGGCGGCCCAGCCTCGAATCGACCTACGGCCGGTCGGTGTCGCCGGGGGTAATCCGGTCGTCTCTTGTGCACTGCTGAGAGCGTCGTGTAACTCGGCCGCGGTACCGGGCCGATCATCTGCTTTCCATTCCAGCGTCCGGACCACCAACTCGTCGACGATTTGTGGGACACGTTGTGAAGAATGGCGGCTTACCGGTGTGGCGCGTTCTTGGGGGGTCCTGGCGTATGGGGTGGGCAAATGTGCGAATGGCTGGGTACCGGCGATCATTTCATGGAGGACGCATCCTAGACTGTAGATGTCGGTCCTGCCATCTACTTTGTTCCCGGTGGCTTGCTCCGGGCTCATGTAGTTGGGTGTACCGATCGCGGTGCCGGTAATGGTCAAGTTCGACCCGTCGTCCAGCATTACCCGCGCGATACCGAAGTCTGCCACGAGTGCGTGTCCTTCGGACAGAAGAATGTTTTCCGGTTTTATGTCCCTGTGTACGATGCCTTGCCCATGGGCGTAATGCAGGGCGCTTGCGATCTCCGCGGCGATGTGGATGGACTCCGCCAGGGGGACGGTTTGGTCGCGTATTAAGCGATGACGCAGGCTCTCTCCGGACACGAATGGCATCACACAGTAGACCACTCCGGCGACTTCTCCACTGGTGAGAATCGGGACGATGTGTGGGTGATGCAGCTTCGATGCGACGGCTACCTCGCGTCGAAAACGTTCTCGTGGCACGCCCGTCGCGAGCGCGGGTTTCAAAACCTTGATTGCCACACTGTAGGCCAGGAGTGGGTCCCAGGCTTCGAAAACTGCCGCCATCCCACCGGTTCCGATGAGCCGACGAATATCATAGTGCTCGGCTAGGGCTCCACGAACGCGGACGAACAAGTCTTGCATGGCTGTGCAAATCTACACCCGGGTGTCTCCGGGGTCGCGCGAGTCTTAGTCGGGTATAGTTTTGATAAAGATTGGGTAAGTTGACCCAGGGTTTTGCCGATGCTACCATGTGGCCAACCTCAAATTCGAGGCCTTCCCGATATTACTGCTCCGGAACCGTAAAGAACGTATGGATATCGGTTATCACCTGCGCTGGCGTGGTTTCTGGTCGAAGGCACTAGCGGTGACGCTTTTGCTGCTCGCGTCCGCGTGCCAGGGCCCGTTTCCCCAGACGACATTCGACCCCACCACGACATTTGGCCAATCCGCGGATGATCTCTTTCGGATGATCTTTTGGTTTGCCGTGGTGGTGTTCCTGTTGGTGGAAGGCGCGTTGGTCTATGTGCTCGTGCGATATCGGGCCAGACCCGGTGCCCCTGACCCGAAGGTGATTCACGGTCACACGGTGTTGGAGATTGCGTGGACTCTGGCTCCGGCGTGGATCATTGCGCTGATTGCGGTGCCGACCGTTCAGGCAATCTGGGAGGAGGCCGCTCCTGCCCCTGCCAACGCGCTGGTGGTGCAGGTGACCGGTCACCAATGGTGGTGGGAATATCGGTACCCTGAGTTTGGGATAACCACCGCCAACGAGATGCACCTGCCTGTTGGTCGTCCCGTTGTTTTGGAAATGACATCGGCAGATGTGATCCATTCGTGGTGGACGCCGAGGATTGGGGGGAAGCGCGATGTGATGGCAGGGCGGACGACGAGGCTGTCGTTCACGCCTGAAGAGACGGGCATGTTTACGGGGCAATGCGCAGAGTATTGTGGTGTGTCGCACGCCAACATGCGATCGCGTGTCATGGTCGAGGACTCTGCTGGTTTTGCGGCATGGGTGGTGGCGCAGACGACCCCGCCGACCATCGATTCAGCGGATGCGTTAGTTCAACGCGGTCGTGACGCGTTTATGACACCACGACAGCCGGCGTCTAACTCTTGTCTTGCTTGTCACGCCATTGACGGAATGTCATTCGGCGTCCTCGGGCCGAATCTCACGCACATGGGTAGCCGAACAACACTTGCCAGCGGGTTGCTCCCGAACACGGCGGAGAACTTGGCCGCGTGGTTGCGGGACCCTCAAGCGATCAAACCCGGCACGGCGATGTTGAAGGGCGATGGATCTCCGACCGGCATGCCCACAGTTGGTTTGTCGGAAGAAGAAATCACGGCGCTCGTGGCATTTCTCCAGAGTTTGAGGTAAAAAATGAGTGGTGCGGCAGCCTCACCGGACATGGCTAGTCACGCTGGCGCTGAGGAATCGCGATCGGGAATCTGGAGTTGGATTACGACGACAGATCACAAACGAATCGGGATTCTCTA
>JAZDDC010000626.1:0-5419 GCA_036679565.1 Gemmatimonadota bacterium | reverse complement strand
ATTCTACGTATCGCAAAAGCTGCCACGCTTGTGTTTCTGAAATGGTCAGATACGAATTGTTCGGTGTTTGCTTCGCGCCGTGCGCCGAAAGACAAACGCTCACACATAGCCGCAGCACGATAGCTGGAAAGATCGCTGCCACTTCGGTGGCCTTCAACGGATTGGCGCGGTGGTAACCACGTAAAACGCTTGCGGCTGCCGTGAACGGGTCAGGTTGACCCAACATCGCATATGTTGCGGCAATCGCCACTTCGAACACCGTACATGTTTCGACTAAATCGCCGAAGTCGATGATCCCAACAAACATCGCGTCCGGCCCGTCGATATCAACGAGTAAGTTGTGATCGTTGGCGTCATTGTGAATGACCGAGCGTCGAGCCCGACCCGTGTGCGCCAAGAAATCATCGCGTACGCGTGACACAGATCGGTCGATCAGTTGTCGGTCGGCGGGTGATGGAATCGACGCCACGTGGTTTGCGACCACATCCAAAGCCACATCCAGATCCCAAAGATGATTGCGAGATGCACCAGGATGCACAAAATCTTTGAGAGCAACGTCCAACTCTCCTAAGAACCCACCGACACTTTCCAGAAACTTGTTGCTCCGTTGCGCAACCTGGACCAGCGGTACTCCGGGAATGTGTGTCAGCAGTCGTGCAGTATGTTGTTCGTCTCCCAAGGACCAACGAGCGACGTGCGCGCCGTTTTGGGTTGGAACCGCTCGTGGGCAGGTGAGTTCCGGCGCTTTTTCGTGCAGCCAGACGAGCGCGGCATTTTGCGCGTCCACGTTGGCGTCGTGCTCGCCGGCAGGCGATATCTTAAGTACGTATTGGCGACCATCGGCGGCATCTACGCGAAAGTTTTGGTTGGCCCAACCAACGAGTGGCTCAAGTCGTCCCGCGATCCCAAAATGATCCTCCACGATTGCCGTGGCCTGATCCTGGGAGATTGCGGTATTGCGCTGCGTTTCCATATTCATGACGGCAGAATATACTTGGCCAATAAACGCTCCGCCGCCTACCTTTACGTCGCAAACATCACAAACGCCATAAAAAGGGTCCTTCGAATGCGAATTCTGGAGTCGTTAGTTGTCTTCACGGTGTCGGCGTTGCCGGCCCAGGCACAGGTGCCGGACCCAACCATGTTTCAACAGATGACGTATCGACACGTTGGTCCTGTCGGGAATCGTGTCAGCGCGGTGGTTGGCGTCCCGGGCGACCCCAACACGTACTACATCGGTGCCGCATCCGGCGGAATATTCAAAACTGAGGACGGGGGCGTGTCGTGGGAGCCGGTGTTTGATGGCCAGCCTGCCGCCGCCATTGGCTCGATCGCAATCGATCCGATCAATACCAACGTGATTTGGGCGGGGACGGGCGAAACATTTATTCGTAGTAACGTCGCCATCGGTAACGGCATTTACAAATCCACCGATGGTGGACGCCATTGGCAACACCTGGGTTTGGAAAACACCGGACGGATTGGTCGTGTGATCGTTCATCCCACAAATCCGGACATAGTGTTTGCTGCCGCGATGGGACATTCGTACGGACCGCAACAAGAACGCGGCGTTTTTCGGACGACCGACGGTGGCCTGACGTGGGACCGCGTCCTTTTCGTGGACGAAAATACCGGTGCGTCCGACATTGTCATGGACCCCAACAATCCGGAGATCCTCTTCGCCGGAATGTGGCAGCTCGAGATTTGGACATGGGGACGACAAAGTGGCGGCCCTGGGAGTGGGCTGTACACATCACGCGACGGTGGTACCACCTGGGAAAAAATGGAGGGCCACGGACTACCCACTCCTCCGCTCGGCAAAATCGGGTTATCGATGTCTCCCGACAATTCAGACCGAGTGTACGCACTCATCGAAACAAATTCCAATCGGCATTTCGACGACCTCGATCAACATCAAGGTGTGTTATGGCGCTCAGATAACGGCGGAGCGTCATGGGAAATGGTTAATGGCGACCACACGCTCGCACAGCGCCCCTTGTACTACACCAGAGCGACCGTTGCACCGGACGATCACAACGAGATCCACTTTCTCTCGACGTCGCACTCGGTTTCATTAGATGGCGGTGTGACTACACGACGCGGAAACGCAGGTTTCGACAACCACGATATGTGGATCGACCCACTGCTTCCCGACAGGATGATCGTGGGTCACGGTGGTGGCGCGAGCATATCGATGAATCGTGGCAAAAGTTGGATGAGACCCCGCCTCCCCATCGCGCAAATGTATCATGTCTACACCGACAATCGTGTCCCATACTTCGTATACGGGAATCGCCAGGATGGCCCGTCCACACGCGGACCAAGCAACAGTTTGACCGGTGGATCCATTCCGATCGGCGCCTTCCATTCAGTTGGGGGTTGTGAATCCGGTTTTGCCGTTCCGGACACCGTGAACAACGATATCGTATGGTCAGGATGTTACGACTCCATCCTGGAGCGTTACAACCTCCGCACAGGACACGCACGCAACGTGAGCGTGTGGCCCGATAACCCGGAGGGTTGGCCCGCCGCGGACGTACGGTACCGCTTCCAATGGACCTTCCCGATTGCCATTTCTCCGCACGACAACACCCACGTGCTGGTAGGCAGTCAGCACGTTCACCGAACAACAAATGGGGGTCAGAGTTGGGAAATCATCAGCCCCGACCTGACAACCAATGACAACAGCAAGCAGCAAAAAACCGGCGGCCTTACCCCGGATGACACCAGTCCAACGTATGCCGCCGTATTATTTGCCCTCGCAGAATCTCCGGTGACACGCGGTGTCATTTGGGCCGGTTCCAATGACGGACTTGTCCATGTCACGCAGAATGATGGTGTGAACTGGGAGAACGTCACCGCCCAGATTCCGGATCTGCCACCCTGGGGTACCATCAGTAATATCGAACCGTCCAGGTACGATGCCGGAGCCGCGTATATCTCCGTCGATATGCACCAAGTGAACAACACCAACCCGTTCCTCTATAAGACAACGGACTACGGTCGGTCCTGGACATCGATCAGCAGCGACATTCCGCGAAGTGTTTTTTCTTACACACACGTGATTCGCGAGGACCCACAACGACGCGGTTTGCTCTATGCCGGAACAGGCAACTCTGTTTTCTTCTCGCTGAATGACGGTCAAAACTGGATGCCGTTGCAATCCAACCTGCCACACGCGCCGGTCCATTGGCTCACCGTGCAACCGCATTTTAACGACCTCGTTGTGAGCACGTACGGGCGAGGATTTTGGATCATGGACGACATCACGCCGCTGCAACAACTCAGCGACGACGTGTTGACGGCTGACGTTCATCTTTTTGAACCCAGACCTGCGTATCGCTTCCGCAACAAGGAAGGTCCGCAAAGTCAGCCGGGTGACCCCGGTGCCGGCGAAAACCCATCATACGGTGCATCCATAAACTATTATTTGGCGCAACCTTCGAACGAGTCCGTAACCGCCCGCATACTCGATCCCGATGGCACCGTCGTTCGTGAACTGTCGGGGTCACGTGAGGCGGGAATCAATCGGATCATGTGGGATTTACGATACGAATCCTCAAAAACGGTTCGTTTGATGACAGCGGTGCTCGAGCATGATCACGTACCGTTGGATAAAGACGGTACGCGTCCCATCGGCGATGGCGGCCGTGTCAGACCCTTAGCCGCACCCGGCAACTACACTGTTGAGTTACATGCCGGCGATAACATTTCCACCGTCGCACTCGAAGTTTTGAAAGACCCTTCGTCTGAAGCAACCATCGCCGAGATACATCAGCAATTGGAGATGGTTCTGGGCTTACGGGACGATGTGAACGAAGTCGCCGATCTAATCTTGGATGCAGAGTCCATACGGCGTCAAATCGAACACCTGCGAGAACGTAGAAACGTCTCGCCCGAGGTCACCGTGGCCGCGACAACAGTCGATAGCGCATTGATCACGGTTGAAATGCAGATTTCTGACTTGCGACTGTCCGGTGGTAGGGCCGGGCAGGATGCCCTGCGGTGGCCACGTCAGTTGTATGCCAAGCTTACGAGTCTAGCGGGATATGTGGGCGGTTCCGATTTTCGACCAACGGACCAACAGCGAGAAGTCCACGCGGTCTACCGAGAACGTCTTGGCGTGTTGTCCAGTCGAATGGCTGAGATTCGCCGAGGCGTCCTCGCTGAACTCAACCGTCTCCTGTCCTCGTCCGGACTACCAACGGTGGCACCAGAAGACAGATAGCGCACTACAATGCTCCGTGTTCGCGAAGGTCTTCCGGTCTTGCGTTTTCGGGCGGAGGTTCTTTACCCGTCGACCAGAGCAGTGAGGCTCCTGCGACGGCAACCAGAGCAAGTGCGAAAGGTATGATTGTTCTTTTCATGATTGCACCGTGGAACTTTGCCATAAAGCTCGGGTCCGGGGTCCGAAAACTTGAGAATCTGTTGAGATGGCCCGTCGTGTTTGCGGGTTTGGCGGCGTGCGCACCGGGGGAGTCCAACCGAACCGAAGTCGTCGTGTTCGCGGCGGCGTCTCTTACCGAAGTCGTTGGCGACATCGCACAAATTGTCGAAACCGCCAATCCGGACGTCCGTGTCCGGACAAACTTTGCCGGCTCACAGCAACTCGCACAGCAGATCGCTCACGGCGCACAGGCCGACGTTTTTGCCACGGCCGATGAACGGTGGATGGACTTCCTGATTGAAGGAGGGTTCGCACGGGGAAAGACACAATTCGCAACGAACCGACTCGTCGTGATAACACGCACCGGGCTAACATTTCGTGATATTGCGAAACCGGGAATGAGCATCATCGTGGGTGCGGAAGTTGTGCCAGTTGGCCATTATACACGCCGTGTTTTTTCCCGGATCGAAGCTGCTTCGGATTACGGACCGGATTTCGCGAGGGCGATATCTCGCAATGTGGTTTCCGAGGAGGACAACGTCCGCGCCATCTTGGCCAAAGTGTTGTTGGGCGAAGCGGACGCCGGTTTTGTCTATGACACCGACGTGCAAGGATTACACAATCAGGCATATCACGTAGTTTCCATACCGGTTCAGGTCAACTTGTCGGCACAATATTTCATTGCGCGAACCGCTGACGCCAACGACGTTGGCGCGGAAGCCTTTATGCAAGTCCTAACGGCACGGGCCGGCCAAAGCGTGCTGCGAACACGCGGATTCTCGCCGATTTAACCACATGATGTCACACAACGATAAAAACGATCGGTGGTTCCGACTTGGTTTATGGACCGGCTGTGGACTGTTCGTTGCCTTTTTGACGTTACCACTGGCATCTCTCGTCCTCTCGGTCCGACCCGCAACACTGTTGGCCCAACTTCGGCAACCGCCAGTTCTGGATGCACTCAAACTCAGCCTCGTCACAAGCATCGCAGCAAGCGGTATTGTCGTGGTCCTTGGTTTACCAACGGCGTAT
>JAZDDC010000625.1:0-3109 GCA_036679565.1 Gemmatimonadota bacterium | reverse complement strand
GCTCGTGTCCAATCCGCGGAGCCAGTGACGATCCATGCACCGACCGTCCACGTCAAGAATGACGCTACGGATACCGTCAGGACGGTGGGCACGAAGTAGGTGAGGATGGCATCTGCCAGTTTGATGATGCCCGGCTTCATCGCGCGCGCTTCCTGTACGTGTTTTGCCACCCGAGCAAGAAAGGTCTCTTCGCCCACGTGCGTGACGTCAATTAGAAGCGTGCCCTCTTTATTCACCGAACCGCCGACCGTGTCTGTGCCGGGCTCCTTCCGCACGGGTTGCGCCTCTCCGGTGACGATCGATTCGTCAACGGTCGAGATACCCCATATCACCTTGCCATCTACCGGGATGCGCTCACCCGGCCGCACCTGCACCTGGTCGCCTATGCGCAATTGGGCGATGGGAACCTCCACTTCGACGGCGTCTCGGATCGTGCGGGCTGTTTCCGGTTGGAATTCCAACAGCTTGCGCACGGATTCTTGACTCCGGGCCGCCACAAGCGCTGACACATAACCGCTCAAGATGTGGTAGGTCATCAGAAAAGTTGCGGCAACGAAGAAGTCCGCGGGAAATGCGGGATCAACAAACCCCAACAGCCCCGCGACCAAGGCGCCCAAGGCGCCAAAGGACAGGAGGACGTGCTGGTTGAAGATCTGTCGTCTGAGGCTCGCCCATGCCATCCGCAGTATGTGAAAGCCAACGCCGAAAACGGCCACCATTGCGATAACGGCCTCAACCACTCGATGCCCGGGTAGTGGTGCTCCAACGAACATCAACGCCATCAAGACAATGGCAACGGCCGATAGTGTCACATTGGTAAGGAGTTTTCGTTTCCCCCTCCGTAGCTCCTTCTGTTGCTCTTCAAAGGCCCTCACCCGGTTTGGATTGCGGACGGTGTACCCGAGATCACGCAAGATATTTTTCAGACCGGTCTCGCCTATCAGGTCTGTTTCGTACTTGATGAGTGCTTCTTCGTGGGCCATGCTGACAGCCACGTGCAAAACGCCCGGGGTCTGTTCGTAGGCGCGTCGGATACTCTCCTGGCAGAAGGAGCAACTCATCCCGCCGACTCTTAGTTGTAGTTTTTTTGTCATCTCGACACCTCTTGCGACACTTCCCACGTGCACAACGTAAACCTTGGGGTACACTCCATAGTCAAGACCGTTTTTCAGGGCCAAACCAGTCGCTTGCTTCTCAAACGACCTTGGAGTAAGGTCCAATGTTCCTGTTTTCCCGGTGCCCTGAGATCGGAGACCCACTATGCGGATAGGAGAGTTGGCCAAGACTGCCGGCGTCACACCCGACACGATCAGGTACTACGAACGTGAAGGGTTGCTCCCTACCCCCGAACGCACGCCGAGCGGTTACCGAGATTACAGGCACGACATACTCGACGAACTCCGGTTCATCAAGAACGCCCAGGCGTCGGGTCTCAAGCTGAGTGACGTTCGCGAGGTCATGCAGATCGCAGAGGGCGGACGGGCGCCGTGTGAGCATGTCCGGGCTACGGTGACGGTCCGGTTGGCTGAAGTGGAAGAGCGATTGCGCGAACTGCGTTCGCTCCGCACGACTCTCAAGAGCACTCTTGCGCGGCTCGATCGCGCGCCGACACAGAAAACCGGGTGCCGGTGTGCGGTGATTGAATCCGGGTAGCGACGAAGGCCGCTTCATTGAAGTTCAGCCATCCGAATGGGCGGATTTGGGCGGTTACGTCTGCCCCCGGTCGGTTGGCACATACCGCTTACCGGCACAGCACCGTGTGAAAGAAGCCGTGTCAATTGATCTGGCCCGGAATCCGGACAATCTGACGATTTCCGTATTCTATTATCTATGTGGCTGCCAGTCCCATAAGAACCGGGGTTGAGAGTCAATTCAGCGATTGCGGCATTTGGCGATCGGCATTCGAAGTTGAACCTGCTGGACGGTTCGCGACGCGTTTAGGCGGAACCGATCGAAGCCCCGTTGGGTTGACACATTGGAGTGACTAGTTCTTCTTGGTGTCGATGAAAGCAACCGCCCGTTCCAACAAACTCTTGGCAATCGCCATGGCGACCGTATTGCTGTTGCCGTACACCGCCCCGGGCGTGTGCGGGTTGCTTGGTCGCGTTGCTGGCGAGATGGAGATGTCGCATGAATCTGCGGCGGCTGTGATGCATTCGCCGACGGACGGCGCGATGTGCTGTTCTGTTGATGCATGCGGTATCCCGCAGGTTGCTCCACCCGGGTGTGACGTGACGCTGATGGCCGAAATCATCGATGCCAGCGCAGGCCACCCAACGCCTGCCTCAGCAGACCCAACAACCCCGCGCCTTCTCTTAACTCCACCGCCCAAAGCCTAGTCTTTCCCAGGATACGTGTGTCCACAAACGGCGCGTCAACAACGCCGTCGGATCACTGTGTGCGGTTCTCCGCATGAAGAGAAAGGCAAGCTATGCGCGACGCAAAATGGTGCATGCTGGTTTGCACCGTCATGTTCCCAAAATTTTTGAGCGGCCAGGTCTCGGTATTCGAAGATCCAGGCCTGCGTGAGTATGTAAACCAAGTTCTTATCGGCAACGCCGGCTTTGCGGCTGCGCGGGAGCGTGTGTCCGCGGCATCTGAACGTATTGGTCCGGCAGGCGCGCTACCCGATCCAACGGTGACACTCGGCCTCATGGCTGTGCCGACGCCGTCATTTGATTTCACCGCGGAGCGTATGACGAGGCTACCGATCGGTATCCGCCAGCATTTCCCGTTTCCCGGGAAGCAATCGGCGGCGACGGAACGCGCGCGAGCGGACAGCGTGTTTGCTGGTGAATCTCTGGTGGCGCTCGAAGCACGCTTAGTCGCCGAGGGCGTGGGGTTGTATTACGACCTTGCGTTCGCGGAGACGGCGCTGCGCATTTGGGAATCGCGCCTCGTGTTGGCCGACCAAGTGATCGCTGTCGCGCAGACGCGTTACGAGACTGGGGCGGCACCCCAAATTGACCTTCTCAGGGCCAGGTTGCGACGCGCCGAGCTCGCCGAAGTGGGTTGGGATCTTCAGGCCGCCGTGATCCGGGTGCGCGCACACACAGATGCTCTGCGAGGTGGCGCAGGGGACACCGTTGTACCGTCTCCTCTCATCACG
>JAZDDC010000624.1:0-2899 GCA_036679565.1 Gemmatimonadota bacterium | reverse complement strand
CTGGTTTCGCGTTTCCACAAAGTCCGGGCCACCGTACACGTTTCGTGGCAGTATGACTTTCATCGTGATAGTCGAGGCAGCATCGAACCCAAGGTTGGCGCGCTGCAGGTGAACGAAGGTTCGAAACATCAGACCGCCGCCAATCAGCAGCGTCAAGGATAGCGCAATCTCTCCTACAACCACCGCGTTTCGCATCCGCGCGCCCCTGCCCGATGATGTCCGACTCACTTCCGTCAACACCGTCCGAAGATCTGGTTTGGCAGCACCGAGTGAAGGTGCCAAGCCGAAGAGGACGATGACGAGTGCGCAAGCTCCCGCTGTGAACGCCAATACAGGACCGCCAATACCGATCTCCGCGATGCGGGGCACGTCGGCCGGCGCAATGGCCTTGATCACCTCAATGGCGCCGCTGGCGAATACGAGTCCCAACACACCGCCCAAGACGGCCAGAAGACTCGCCTCGGCGAGGAGTTGTCTGACGATGTGTCCTCGTGTCGCACCCAACGCGGAACGCACGGCAACTTCTCTTCGGCGGCCTGCGCCCCGGATGACACTGAGATTGGCAACATTCGCGCACGCGATGAGGAGCACGAATCCAACGGCGCCAAACAAAATGAGGATCACCGGTTGGACCTTGCCGACGACATCGGCGTGCATCGGATAGACATCGATGCGGACACCGCGCTCCTCGTGAATCGTATGCTCTTCGCGTAACTGCGTGGCAATGGCATCCATCTCCTGCTGCGCCAGGTCGAACGAGACACCTTCCTCGAGACGACCGAGCACACGAAACATCCCCATCCCCCGACCTGAGTTGAACCAACTATCCGGGAACGTGCGCCAGGCGTCGATCTCATCGAATGCACCGCCGCCGACGGTACCACCGTCGTGATCCGGCATGATCAACTCGAAATCCCGAGGCATGACACCAATGACTTCTAACGAACTCTGGCCAATCTGGATTATCCGGCCCTGCATGTTCGGATCGCTGCCGAAACGGCGCGCCCACAGACCGTAACTGATCACGACCGAGTTCACGTCATTGTCGAACATGGCCAAGTTCGCCTGCGGGGTCGCGATGAACCCGCGGCCGAGAAGCGGGGCCTTGCCAAGAAAATCGAAAAAATTCCGAGACACGACGGCAACATCGATTTGCTCGGCATCTTGTTCTCCAATGAGCGTATTGTCAAACGCGTTGTGGATCGCCGCAAACTCCTCGACTCGTGACGCCCGCTTACCGTAGTCCAAGAAATCGGGCCCCGAGATCTGCACTTTGTCGGCACCTGTGTTGACATGCCGATTCCATATGAGCGCGATGCGATCGGGGGAGTCGTAGGGAAGCGGCTGGACCAACACACCGTCGATTACACTGAACATGGCAACGTTGGCTCCGATCCCAAGTGCCAGCGTTCCAATAACCGTCAAGGCGTAACCCGGTTGTTTGCGCAGCGTGCGGACTGCCAATCGGATGTCGTGGACCATTGTTCCCCCAAAGGATTTGGAACGTGAGCGGCGTGGATACTCCGCACGCGCTGTTTGTCGAAGGCGTCGATATTCGCGTGGAACAGAGATGAGAAGGTCAGGTAAGACGAGCGCCCACGCGCGAACCCTCCCGCGCACCGGGCCATATTCGAGTTGGCTGTTCAAAAATTCCGAGAAATCGTCCGTCATCTGACGACCAAACTCGCGTCTGAACCGCCGCGGGTAACATCGCAGCAGCAAAGCGAACGCGAGTCGCGAAAATCGGTGCTGCGAGCTGCTCGTCACGACCGGGGTTCGTCTGAAACGAGGTCGTGTTGTTGAACCAGATGTGCGAGGCGAAGCACGCGCGTGGCCTCAGCCCGGAGAGCCCTGCGACCGCCGCTCGTTATGGCGTATCGCTGGCGACGGCCCGTGGCTCCGCGAGACGATTCCGAGCCAGCCTCCTCAACGAGGCCCTGATCGAGAAGCCTGCGCAACGTCCCGTAAATGGTGCCAGGCCCGGCCCGCGTACCGGCGGCCAACGCCGCCTGCATTATTGCGTAACCATGTAGTGGGCCGTCACTCAGTGAGAGGAGCACATGGAAGACCGCCGGCGTCAGCGGGGTCGGCGGATCGTTGTTGTCTTGCCGTGTGGGGGTGTCAGCCAAATTACCGCTCCCGTTATTACTGTCACGGTAATTTAAGGATTTTGGACCGGCGGCGATACCCTTTCATCTCAGTACGATTGGGTTTGGATTACTTGGTGCGAAAACCTTTGCGCCTACACGGGCAGGAGGGGAAGGATTATGCCGATCATGGAATCAACAATCGCTGTTCGCCGTGCACTACTGTGTACGACGCTTGTTTTTCTGGCATGTGGTGAAGGTAGTGACGCCACGCCGGACAAAGTCGCAGTTACCTCAACGGAAGACGAACTCATGAGCCAAGCAGAGCAGGATCGTCGTGTCGACTACATAGAGTTTTTAACCACGAACATCGAGCAGACCAAGGAGTTTTACTCAGAGGTTTTCGGTTGGGAGTTCACCGACTATGGTCCCGATTACACGAGCTTCACAGATGGTCGATTGGCCGGCGGCTTTACCGTGGCGCCGGAAGTGCGGGCAGGCGGTCCACTCGTCGTGCTCTATTCCACGAACTTGGCACAGATCGAAGCCCGAGTCACGGAGAACGGAGGACAGATTGTCCGGCCGGTATTCGAGTTTCCGGGCGGACGGCGTTTTCACTTCACCGATCCCAGCGGAAATGAGTTGGCGGTGTGGTCGGATCGATGACTACCGCCTTGAATTGCGCCGGTGACGGGCCGAGCGCTGCTGCCTAACACCATTAAGAAGTAATTTGTCAAGGGCTTGTGTTCAAGGCGTACGCCCTCCCCCCGCGGCAACCGGCGGTCGTCGCGGTCTACTTCCGTATTCCCTCT
>JAZDDC010000623.1:0-3007 GCA_036679565.1 Gemmatimonadota bacterium | reverse complement strand
GGTACCTCTTGCTCTGAGCAGCCTCGACGCGGAGGCACGGGCCACATTCTCCGATGCAGTGTTGGAGAGGTTCGCTTCGCATCCAATCACCACGGCAGTCGGCGCGGGTGTCACGGTGCCTTTCTCCGTGTTAGGTGGCGGTCGTTGTTGCTGGTTCATGGATTTCAACCGGCCCGAGGCACCGGACGCACCCGCCGACGCCATCGTACACCCAATTACACCTGGTTACTTTAACGCACTCGGCGCCACGATCATACGGGGGCGAGATTTCACCGACCGCGACCGATTCGTGGAACCCATCCCCACGATACTCAACGATGCGTTTGCCCGGCGTCTGTTTGGTGACGATGATCCGGTCGGCCGGGCGTTTCGAGGTCGCCAGCGACGTCATCCGATCGACCATCTGGTCGATAAAACCCGAACTTCCGGTCGAGACCATTGCGCCAATGGACGAACGTGTCTCACAGTCAATCGCAGATTCTCGATTTTACTCGCTACTGCTCGCCGTGTTCGCATCGGTTTCCCTGATGCTTGCGGCAACCGGTATCTATAGCTCAATGCTTTACTCAGTTGGCCAACGTTATCGTGAGCTAGGAGTACGCCTGGCAGTTGGGGCGCGACCACGAGATATCACCAGGCTTATACTTGTTCGCGGGTCGATCATCACGGGGGCCGGTGTCATCGTGGGTGTCGCTGGTGCATTCGCCCTCGTGCGGACGTTAGAGCATCTCGTCGTGGGCGTGAGCACATCGGACATACGAACGATGGGTGCGTCCGCGATGTTGCTTGCTGCAGTCGCCCTCGCGGCGTGCTGGATCCCCGCCCGCCGCGCGTCCACCACCGATCCAAACCAGATTCTGCGTTTCGAATAACCGCTTTGGGTGAGTTGGCTAGCTGACCAGAGGCAGTTGTGTGTCGTTCTTGCCACAGAGCACACAGAGCAAGATTGAGGTCACAGAGAACATTATTTGTTTTGAAGTCTGTTGCGGTTCGACGTACAAACCCATGAGAGTTGAGCGTTGACTGCTGAGGGTTGAGTGTTGCGCTTGTCCATCTCTGTGTTTTCTGTGGCAAAAAACAGCGTCGGTCGCGCACCAAAGATTGGCGCAACGCGCCGCGACGGCGTATTGTCTCCGGTCAACCCAACACTACGACAACCGACGACCCCATGAGCAAAACAACAAAAGACTGGCAACCGCCCTCAAGCTCGTATCTGGTTCCTTTCGACGGTACGTTTCGGATTGCGGAAAGCCCAACCGCACCACCACCGGATAGCCCCTCGAAAAAGAAGGGACGCAAGATTCTCAAGGAGATCGTGGACGAACTCCGCGACTTGCAACAAATTCTGTACGCGCATGATCACCACGCGGTGCTACTCATCTTTCAGGCCATGGATGCCGCCGGAAAAGACGGGACGATCCGAGCCGTGATGTCCGGAGTCAACCCGGCCGGTTGTCAGGTGTTTTCCTTCAAGAAGCCCTCGAAAAACGAGATCGACCACGACTTCTTGTGGAGGACATCGAAGACGGCACCAGAACGGGGACGTATTGGGATCTTCAATCGTAGTTACTACGAGGAAGTGCTCATCGTGCGCGTACACCCGGGAATCCTCGTCTCCCAACGGTTACCGAGCCTGGATACGAGAACGATATGGGAGGAACGTTTTGACTCGATTCGAGCACACGAGCAACACCTCGCCAGGAATGGCACGTTGATCCTGAAGTTTTGGCTCAATGTCTCCAAAGAAGAGCAGCGTCAACGATTCTTGGCCCGCATCAATGAACCGGCGAAAAATTGGAAATTCGCAATCGGCGATGTGAAGGAGCGTGGCCATTGGGACGAATACATGGAAGCGTACGAATCTGCGTTGAACGCCACCTCGCGTCCGTGGGCGCCATGGTATGCCGTGCCCGCAGACAACAAAACAAATATGCGTATCATCGTCGCCAAGATTGTGACCGATGCCTTGAAAAACCTGGGTCTCAAATACCCGGAGGTCGATGCTGAAACGCGTTCGCGTTTTGACGAGATGAAGAGCTTTCTCGAAGAGTAGATCGATTGAAACTCCTCTGACATCGATGTCGTCCTAGTATACATCGGCTGACGCCGGAACCCCTCTGGCGCCTCACATGGACCCCACAACACCTTATTGATTAAGCACTTATGAGTAGACCAATCATCGATGTATAAAAATACGACATCGAATAGGTCGCCACCCCGCTGGGCCACCCTCCTGTTGCGGACAGTCCTGCCAAACAACCCCGCCGGCCACTCCGTACTTGGCGACCTCCACGAAGAATACCTGGATCGAGCCGACTGTTCGCCGATTCGAGCACGTCTTTGGTACGGTGTCACCGTCATTCGTTTGGCTTTTGAATATTCGGCGGCCCGCCCCCGTCTTACGGCAAAACCAACTCGTCGCCACTCGCGCAGAAAAAATCATATGGAAACCCTCCTATACGAGATCCGCTTCGCCACACGCCGGTTGATACAACGCCCGGCGTTTGCACTGACAGCTATTGCCATCATCGGTCTGGGCATCGGTGCCAACACAGCGATTTTCAGCATCGTCAACGCCATACTGTTTCGCCCGTTGCCGTATGACGAACCCGAGACACTGGTTCGTGTGTTCACAAATGGACGGAACTCAGATGAACCGTCTGCCGTGTCTTATCCAGATTTCTTGAGTTACAAGGGGCGGACCGACCTCTTCCGTTCCGCGGTGGTTGCTGAGACGACGATTCTGAGTCTCGCTACGGATGCCGAAGCCCAGGCCGTGTTCGGAGAAGTTTTCTCATCTGACTTCTTCTCGGTTATGGGGTTAGCACCAACGATTGGTCGCGCTTTTCAGGATGATGAAGAGGAGGCTGGCACCCAACCCGTCGTCATGATCAGTCATCAAGTGTGGGATCGGGTGTACGGAAAAGATCCCAACATTGTTGGGCGTGACATACGACTCAACGACAGAGCCGTCACCATCATCGGCGTCGGCCCAAGGGACTTCAGC
>JAZDDC010000622.1:0-2188 GCA_036679565.1 Gemmatimonadota bacterium | reverse complement strand
GTGCCGGGGTCGATCAACTGTCCGTCTCAGTCCGTTGTGATCCGATGAATTCGCCTCAGACTGCTATCAAAAGTGCAGTCACCTTAACTGGGCATTCCCCGGCAATGACGATCGGCAGTCACTGAGTTTGATCCGTGGAGCGACACGCGGATTATGATTCCGTTGTACGATCCGGACTCATCGTGACTCATCGGTACATATCGTGAAAAGAAACGGATTTACGTACACTATCTGGCGAGTCGTTTTCCCGATGAGTCCCATTGAATGACGATGAGTACGGCACACTGAAGGCACACCGAACTGCTCGTGTGAGTTGGTAGCCAAAAGGGAGATCGAAACTCTGGTCTCCCTTGATCTGGACGAGCATGGGATTCCACGAGACTTAGTTTCCCACCTTCGTCTTCAACTCTTCCAGAAAATTCTCCACGATTATCACGGCACCTTTGTCGGGGTTGTTGCTCTCGACGCGTTGTGTCATGAGAAAACGACCGTCGGTAGCGACATCCCACTGTGTGTAGTATCTGCCGAGTTCCTGAATGCGCAACTCATCCGGAACACGGAACAACACTTCCGGGTCGCCAAGCCGGAGCGTAGTTCCAATCGTAACTTGGACTGCCATCATGGTGTTGTCACTGCTCAACCAGAACAACTCACGGCCATCCCGTGACCACAAAGGTCCTTCGCCACCGCCGCTCGACACTTGCCACTTGCCCGAGTCCACGTCGGGAAACGGCCGTATGAATACTTCCGTTTGTCCCGTTTCGTCGGACTGATAGGCGAACCACCGACCGTCAGGCGATGGCATGATCGCTTCTTCGTCGAAGCGTGTCGCGAGGACTGGAACCTCCGCGGTATCAATGCCCCTCCTAATGCCGGTAATGTCTCGGCCGCCAGCGGCGGGTCCGAAGCGCCTTGTCCGGAGAAGGAGCCACTCGCCATCGGGATGCCACACTCCCTCGGAGACCGTGCCTGCGACCAGCAACGAATCCGTACCGGTTCCATCCGCCCGGCGCTGGTACAGGCCAGGGAACTCGCGCCCATCAGCGCCGAAGACAATCGATTGCCCATCTGGGGTCCATCGAGGACGGAATTCATTTCCGGTGTCGAATGTGATGCGTGATACCGGACCCCGAGGAAGTTGCTTCACCCAAATGTCGTCACCGGCGTCCGACGCGAGGCCGATGGCGACCCGGGACTCATCTAGCGAAAGCGACCATCCGGAATTGCCTTGTGCTACTAAAGGATTGAATATCCAACTGGTATCCACTGGCGTGGTTCGGCCAGTTCGGTCGACCCACACGATCGTGTATTGAGATTCCATGCCGACCGCGCCGTAAAGGATCGTAAGGGTGCCGGATGCTGATAAGCGAACGGAGTTGGGTGCGTTCGACACGCCGTCCCCGAGGGAGACTGGCGCCCCCAACACCTCCATGGCGTCGGCATCGAACCGGACCGCGAACAGTGCCCCGTCCTGTACGTAGACCAGGTGCCCCGTTGTCGCGTACTGGCCCCAACTTCCCTGAACCAACGAATGGACGCGACCGTCACGCAGGTCGATTGCCCACATGTCACAACCCGTCGTTATACAACGCGCGAAGAGGACACCGCGCCCGTTCGGAAGGGCGTCCAAAGGGAAGACCGCAACGCTGTCGGTTAGCACGACCGTCGATTCACCCCCGTTCGCGGATATCCGCCCGAGCTGGCCCGGCGGGTCGCTTACCGCGTATACGATCGTGTTGTCATCGAGCCACACTACCCCGGCTGATGATCGCACACCGCTCGTGAGGGTGACCGCGCCACCGCCGGTGACGGCCACTTTGATCATTTCGCCCTCTCGAGCAAAAACGATCGACTCTCGGTCGGGTGAGATATCGAAACTCTGTGCTCCTACCGTTCCGGGAATCGGTGCTGCTGTGTACTCGTTGCGGCGTTTTAACCACAATTGCCCATCGACACCGGTTGGGGCAGGGCCGTGATACACCAAAAACGATCCGTCTGGGGCCGGGGTTGGGGCAAACGCTTGTGGTATTGGCGCCTGAGTTGTTGGCCATGCCAAGCCGTACCGATACACGGGTGGTGATGGCTGCGGCTTGAGCCAACTCCATGCAGCCGCGAAAAAGAACAAGGACGCGAGTGCGATGGCGGCAATCGCGACACGCTTCCACGGTCCCCCCGTACGTGCTAAAAC
>JAZDDC010000621.1:0-15797 GCA_036679565.1 Gemmatimonadota bacterium | reverse complement strand
GGACAGGGCGGCGTAACCAAGACCGTAGCCAACATAGGCCCCTAGGAACAGTGGCCACCTCGGTGAGGGGGCTATCATCTGGCCGGTGAACCACACCACCATCACACCCAACGTTGCCAACGGCATAGCACTGGCCAACGCCACTAACACGGCGGGCCAAAACGAGGCCTCGCCTGTTATGAGGAGTGTCGATGAATAGATATAGAGGTAGGGAATCCAAGCGGCCGAATAAAACAGCCAAAAGCGGCGACCGGTGGGGCCCCCGTCCCCCACGGCCAACATGTTTCCTACTTTGGCGTCAGTGATTCTCGCGGGTTGTCTCTCTCCTACCATCGTCGGAAGATCCCGAAAGTCGGCTGCCCGGGCAACAAACGGTTGAAGTCCGCACCTCCTTTCAGGTTAAACTTGGGACCGAGACTCCATTTAAGCCAGGCGTATTCTGCCAACCGTCCAAACACACCAGTTAGCGGGCGTACGGGGCAGTGAAAGGCGGATCAACCCAACGCATGGATAAGATCGGCCAGGATATCCTCTACATTTTCAATACCAACGGACAGACGCAGCAGGTTCTCCGGTGTGCTTGTCGTGGGATCCTCCACCGATGCGCGATGTTCTATCAGCGATTCCACGCCACCGAGACTCGTCGCGTGTGCGATGAGTTGGACCCTTGAGACAACGGCGAACGCGGCTTCGCGGCCACCACGCACTTCGAAGGATAACATGCCACCGGAATCTGCCATCTGCCGTTTGGCAATGGAATGCTGCGGGTGTTGAGGCAGTCCGGGATAGTGAACGGTCTCAATTTTGGGGTGTTGTGATAACTCTTGGGCGATTCTCCTGGCATTGTCACAGTGTGCACGCATCCGGTACGGTAACGTTGCAATGCTTCGCCTCAACAACCAGCAATCGAACGGCGACGGCACACCGCCGCCCTTGGTTTGAAACTCCCTAACGTGTTCAAATATACCATCAGGACTTTTTGCCACCACGCAACCACCAAGAAGATCCGAGTGCCCACCGAGATACTTTGTGGTGGAGTGGACTGACACATCCGCACCGAGCGTCAACGGTCGCTGAACCAGTGGAGTTGGCCAGGTGTTATCGACAGCCACAAGCGCGCCTGCTTCATGCGCAACTCTTGTGACGGCTTCGATATCCGTAACTGTTAGGAGAGGATTAGATGGCGTCTCGATCCACACCAAACGCGTGTTGTCCATCGTTGCGCTGCGAACGGCAGGCAGGTCGGTGAGGTCTACATACGAGATTTGCAATCCCCAACGCGTGTAGAGCTTATCGAGTAACATTCGTGTTCCATGGTAGACATCTTGCGGCGCAATCACATGGTCACCATGTGACAGACCGTGAAACACTGCCATCGAAGCGGCGGATCCCGATGCGAAAGCGGCCGCAACCGCTCCTCCCTCTAGTTCGGCGAGACACGCCTCGAGCGATTCGCGGTTCGGATTGCCAAGCCTCGTATACAGGTGTCCGGAAGGCAAAGAACCGTCGGCCGATTTTTGAAATACGGTTGAGAGAACGATGGGATTCGATACGGGATCACCCGGTCCTATTGTTCGGCCGGCATGCACCGCCAGGGTTTCTACCTTCATGTGTTCATGATCTTCGTGATAACAGCGAGGTGATGATCGTCATGATCCGCCACAAAGAGACATAGGTCGATCAAACGCATCGGTTGCTGAAGTCGCGGATGCCGCGAAGAACGCCCGGCGTCGTCCAGTGACATGGTTTCCAGGCGGTCCACCAGTTGTTTTCGTGCGGTATCGAAAATGTTAAGCAGATCGTCAAGGCCCCGCTCGTTATGATGCGACTCATGAGTCAAACGATTCGTGAGATCTGCAGGTCGCAACTCCAGTTCACCATTCATAAAGTCGTCGATGCGCCCTAACCAAAGTGACTCGAGGTCACCCAAATGTCCGACCTGTTCCAGAACAGACCACGCACTATCGACCCGCATCGCCGATTGGGCGCGTGACAACACCGACGTTCGGGCTCGCACCCGGACCGGTGTACCCCGCAAACGTTCAATGACGAATGGAAAGTTCTCAATCGGTGGCTTGTCGGGGAACGTTCGATCGAACCAGAGAGTAATTCCTTGCAAGCGACCTCCTTACGCGGTGATACCTCACACGGCGGCGCTGGCGCATACTCACACGCCCAGGCTTGGTTCGCCGCCATGTCACACGAAAGTTGTGTTCAGATACAAACGATATCAACCAACCGGCGTAATTGATCGCTCAGAATCGTCCCCGTACGGGACCTGCGGCGTTTGCCCCCCAATGCTCACCATGCGGTCCAACGCCGCGGTCGCCTTGCGGCGAATGTCCGGCGGCACATCTATGACGTGACGGTTATGCACAAGAGAGTCATGTACTGATTCGAGTGTGATTGTCTTCATAAACGCGCACTGCGCCTCGGGATCAGCCGCGATAAACTCTTTATGCGGTGCTACTTGTTTCATGCGATGGAGAATCCCAACCTCCGTTGCAACAATAAAACTCGGTGCATCCGAGGAACCAACTCGGCGGATCATGCCTTCGGTGGAAGTGATGTGAACACCGCGCGCATCGACATCACCCATACCCATCTCGTAAATCAGCTGTCCGGCACATCCACACTCAGGATGCACGAGCACCTCCGCTTTGCGATGCTCTGCACGTCGCGCGTTGACCGAACGCGCATTGATATCCTTGTGTACGTGGCACTCGCCCATCCAAACCTCGATATCCCGTTCCGGTCGCTCGCGCTTCGCATGAGCGCCAAGAAAGAAATCCGGGAGGAATAGAATACCCTGCCCCGCAGGAACCGCGTCGATAACGTCGAGCACATTTCCGGATGTACAGCAATAATCCAGCTCAGCCTTGACCTCCGCCGTCGTGTTCACATACCCAACAGTGACGTGATCCGGGAACTGTAACTTCCATTTCCGCACGTCGTTGGCCGTTATCGTGTCCGCCAACGAACAACCGGCTCGCAGATCGGGCAACAACACCGTTTTGTCCGGCGATAAGATGGACGCCGTCTCAGCCATGAAATGAACACCGCAAAAGACAATCAGATCGGCATCGGTGCTGGCAGCATGTCGCGAAAGCCCGAGCGAATCACCCACATAGTCGGCAACGTCCTGAACTTCTGGCCTTTGATAGTTGTGCGCGAGGATGACCGCACCTCGCTCACTCGCCGTCGCTTTGATTGTGCGTTGTAACTCACGAATCTCTTCGCCAGTGAGCTGTGTCGTTTCGATTATCGGTAATTGCGTTTTCATTTGAGCTTTTTGATGATCATACGCGCCGAGGTGACCCTCGCCGCGTAGCAATATAATCGGACCCGACGATCATGAAGCCAGTACTTAGTGATTTTTGGTGCAAGGAAATACTACTGGCACCAAAACAAACACACACGCGACATTTTCCGGCGATCCGGACTACGAAGTTTTCTTTCCGTACTGCATCCGGAAAACCCGCGTTTCGTCGCCACGGATATTCACAACAAACAATGCGTCGTACTCAGTGTGCGGAAGCTGCTCGAACGGCCCACCACCCAAAGCATTGACGATGGCCGGGACCGTGTTGCTGTGGCTCACGACCAGAACCGTCTCGCCCACATGTTCCGTACGAAGCTTATGCGCCATATCCTCGGCAAATGTTCGTGTGGGGGTGGTCGTAATGATATCGAACCCGTAACGCGCGGCGGTCGGTCCAGCAGTTTCCAACGTCCGGTTGAGTGGAGTGGAGTGTATCGCATGGAGTCCAACACCGTCTAACACGTGGACAAGTTCCGCGGCGCGTGCACGGCCCATTTCGGTGAGGCTCGGGTTATCACCCTCACCCGCCTCTGCGTGCCGTACCAAGAAGATGGTCGTGGTCTCTTGAAACGCATGAACGTTGCTGGGTACCACAAGAACCAGCGCAACAGCCAACACAATCTGTGCGCAGGTCACCCACTTGTTTGTCCAATTGGTCACGTCGAACTCCTTTTTAGCTTGGTTTTGCAATTCGTTTTACCCGGCAACAAAGTAAACGGACCGATCCTCACCTACCACCTGGCAACTCTACCTCAACCCCTTGAGTTTCTACGGGAACGGAATAACTTCCCCGTAGAAATTCTACTGGAATATCTGTGACCAAGCCACAACTCGATCTCCTTCGCGGGACCCTCGACATGCTGATATTGAAAGCACTCGACGGTCACGAAATGCACGGGTATGACATCGCTCGAACTATCGAGGCCGTAACCGACGATGCGCTGCGAGTGGAAGAGGGGTCATTGTATCCGGCGTTGCATCGCATGCAAAGACGCGGATGGATAAAGGCTCGCTGGGGTCGTTCGGACAAGAATCGGCGGGCTAAGTATTACGACCTAACGGAAGATGGTGCGAGACAGCTTCATACCGAATCGATCGAATGGGCACGGTATACGACCGCCGTTGCCGCAATGATGGGAACGTCATAAACGGCCATGTCAGCGTGATACCGCTTCTAACCAACTGGATGCGTCGATGCTTCAGTCGCAACGCCATTGCTCGCGACGTGGATGACGAGTTGCGTTTTCACCTCGAAAAACGAAGCGAAGAATATCAGCGGGCAGGCAAGAGCCGGCGTGAAGCGAACATGATCGCACGGCGCCGTTTTGGCGATCTACGGGCCGCTACAAGGGCATGTCAGGCGATCAATACTTTGCCCCAACAAAACGATGGAGAGCAATCCCTCATGCGAGATCTGTGGCAAGATGTTCGCCTCACAACAAGGATGTTGGCACGGAGCCCCGGTTTTACCATCGTTGCGATCACGACCTTGGCACTCGGCATCGGTGCAAATACTGCCGTGTTCAGCGCGGTTAATTCCGTATTGCTATCGCCATTGCCTTACCACGAGTCGGAAAACCTCGTGCGCATGTTCACTGCATTCGAGGAGGACCCCGAAGCTCGCACCGTGGTATCCGCTCCCGACTTTCTGGACTATCGTGACGAGGTAGAGGGCTTCGAGCATCTGGCGGCATTGTACACGTATCGGGAGCGTGGTTTAGATCTCGTGGGCCCCGATGGACCAACACGCATTCGTGCACTTCCCGTGGGTTGGGGGTACTTCGAGACCTACCGCGCCACACCGTTACTTGGTCGAACGTTTGAGCGGAGCGAGGAACGCGAGGATGCATTGGTCGTGGTATTGAGCCACAACGTATGGCGCAATGTCACGGAATCGGATCCCACCGTCGTAGGGACGTCACTCACCCTGGACGGTCGCCCATACACCATCATAGGCGTCATGCGCCCCACGTTCACTGACGTCGTCGCCGGCGAGACGGACGTGTGGATACCACAGGATCTGCAACCCGGCAGTGATAACTCGCGGGGCAATCTCTACCTCTCGGTTGTCGGCCGATTGGCGCCCGGAACTACCATCGCGCAAGCCCAAGCTCAAGTCGATGCCATCACGTCACGTCTTGCTGAAGAATTCCCACAGACGAATGACTGGAAGCGCACGCGCTTGGTTCCGATGTTTGAAGACGTTGTACGCGGTGCCAACGTCATGCTGTACGTATTGATGGGCGCCTCCGCAATCGTCCTACTCATAGCGTGCGTCAACGTGAGCAATCTCGCGTTAGCGCGAGGTGTGGCCCGACAACGAGAATTTGGCATTCGGTTGGCCCTCGGATCGCGACGGGGACGGCTCGTTCGTCAGCTTTTGACTGAAAGTATGATGGTCGCGACGATTGGCGGAGCCGTAGGTCTGGCCGTGGCATTTGTCGGTTTGCAAACGTTGTTGGCGATGAGTCCCGAGTCGCTTGCGCGAGCCGAAGAGGTAGGGTTTGACCTCAGGCTGCTGGCATTCACGTTCTCCGTAACTGTCTTAACGGGAATGGTGTTCGGGCTCGCCCCGGCCCTAGGCCTGACGGGGTCAGAATTGCAGGGATCCTTGCGCGAAAACGCGCGAAGCGTAAGCACAGGGAAAACGGGAAGGCAAATTCGGGGCGTGTTAGCTGCGGGTCAGGTATCGCTCGCGGTAATATTGTTGGTCGGCGCTGGGATCTTGATGCGTAGCTTCGTCAATCTGCAGAAGGTCGAGGCCGGGTTCGAACCGAAGCTTGTGACTACATTCGAGATCCATCTGCCTGACACTCGGTACGCAGAGGCCGAATCACGCATGCAGTTTCACAAAACGTTTCAGGAACGTGTTAGATCCATCCCCGGTGTGCGGTATGCGGGTGCAACATCGTGGTTACCCGTGAACGGAGCGTACCATGGTTGGGGACTCCGGTGGACAGGACCCGAGGGTGATGTACGCTTCGGCATACAAGTTCGCGTTACGGAAGGCGACTACTTCAAGACACTAGGTATTTCATTCGTTGAGGGCCGATCGTTCAAAAAAACCGACCGAATCGGAAGCACACGGGTGGCCATCCTCAACAGGGAGGCGGTACGTCTCGCATTCGGCGACCGTTCCGGGTTGAACGAGCGTGTCCAAGTTGGCGGCACGGAGTGGACGGTGATTGGCGTGGTCGCCGATGTCGCGCTTACCGCGCAGGGCGACATCAGTCCAAAAATTTACCTGTCCCATTCACAGTTCGGTGACGATCGAAATTGGGCACTCATTCAAACTATATCCACCACAACGGAGCGACCGGATCTCATCCCACTCATTCGCCGCGAGCTGTCAGGGATCGACCCGGAACTCGTTGTTTATCGCCCGCAACTGATGGTCGATGTTGCCGCGCGTCAGATTGCCCAACAACGTTTCGTATTCACATTGATGACGGCGTTCGCGGCTGTCGCGCTCGCGCTGGCGGCCGTGGGTCTGTACGGCGTGCTTTCGTATAACGTGTCACAGCAATTTCACGAGCTGGGTATTCGTATGGCACTCGGTGCGCGCGCAATACAGATACTGCGCATCGTGGCCCGACACGGCGCCTTGGTGACGGCAATTGGTATGGTGTTTGGTTTAGTCGGTACATTCACATTCGGACGATTCCTCCAGTCGTTGACATTCAACATCAGCGTCACCGACCCAATCACGTACGCGGCGGTAGCGGGTGTGATCGTCTTTGTGGCGGGATTGGCGGTGGCCGTGCCAGCTTGGCGTGCTACACGGGTTGATCCCATAAATGCGTTGCGGAGCGAATGAATGAAGGGGCACGCGGTTCGGATTCGTCAGACCACAAGCTTCCTCAATTCTTTCGACCGAGTCCGACTGGCAACAACAGAGTTTCCGTTCATAAGCTCAATTTGCAATCGCGCACCATCGTACGGCGTCATGGCACGCACGTAGTCCAGGTTGACGATGTACGAGCGATGCACTTGGATGAAGCGATCCGGGTCCAGTCTCTCCGCCAGAATTCGGAGCCGTGTGCTCACGAGAAACTTCTCGCCGCCCACATGGAGCGTGACGTATTCGTCCCCCGCGACGAGCAGTTGTACATCTCGCACGTTGATGGGGACTATCTGACCTCGTTTTCGAACAAAAAAACGCGTCAGCGTTTTTGACTCGCCAATCGCCTCCTGCGCACGAGTCGAGAAGTCAGGTTGCCCGCCTTCGCGTAGAATGTGCCGAACTCGCAAAAGGGTTTTTTCGAATCGCTCTTCGCCAAACGGCTTCAACAGATAATCGAGCGCCTGGAGTTCGAACGCCGTGACGGCATACTTGTCATACGCAGTCGTAAAAACCACGTGTGGAGCCTCTCGGACACGTTCAACAACCTCCAAACCCGACACGCCCGGCATCCGTATGTCCAAAAAAAGGACGTCCGGTCGTAATTCGTTAACGAGCTGCACAGCCTCGGCCCCATCGGTAGCCTCACCAACACAGTCGATGTCATCATGCTTTTCAAGAAACTGCCGGAGTTTACGCCGAGCCAAAGTTTCGTCGTCCGCGACCACGACTCTCATCATCCGAACGCACCGGAGAGATCATCCAACGAACCGTCGTTGCTTGCAATACCGCTCGGTAAGGTGAGTACAACGTGAAAACCTGCGTGTAGAGTTGTTTCGGTCCGTAGCGTGGCACCATCTCGGCCGTAGGCGACCTCGAGACGTTGTTGTAGGGATCGGAGCCCGTGACCGTAGGATCGCTCGGAAAAATCATTTGCACCGGCTCCATCGTCACTCACGGTCACGACCAATGTGTCACCCTCGACCCTGGCGGTGATCCGAATTGTGCCCCCGACAGGTTTCAGCGCGATGCCGTGACGCACGGCGTTCTCGACAAGTGGTTGCACGCTGAACGGCGGAACCGCGCGAGCCAACGCGTCCTCGTCCAAATCCGCGACGATTTTCAGCCGGTCACCAAAACGGATGGCTTCAACATCGAGATACGCCTTGGTGAAATCCCATTCCTCACTCAGCATCACACGATCACCGGTGTTTTCATCTAACGCGTAACGGAGGAGTTCGCCCAAACGGTCCACCGCACGGCTGGCGTCTTTTGGCGAATCCTGGATCAACACGGAGAGCGAGTGCAATGCATTAAAAAGGAAATGCGGATTGAGTTGGCTGCGAAGCGCCCGCAGACGAGCTTGTGCCGCTACCGCTTCCGCGCGGGCCGCCACACGTTCCTGGTGCTGCAATTGTTCTCTCGTCCGTAGCGCGTAACTCGTTCCCGCCACAAACCCGTACAACCAAAGACCCGTGAGGTACTGCCAGCCGAGTACGGGCGAGTTGCGGATGAGATCGAAAGCGCGCGCCTCGTTTCCCGCCGCGGCCATAACATATCCGATACTTAGCCATGTAAACGCATAGACCGATCCAAAAACAAAATGCAACAAGTAAAAGGGCAGATGGACCCGTTCGGGCCACGGGAATCGACCGGCTAACCACCACACCGGTACACCAAGAAGCGCAGCACCAGCGATCGTGAAGGAACTCGAGAGGATGGCCTCCGTAAGCGTTGCCGATTCTGCGTAGGTGAGAATGAACAAAACCCACACAACAAAAAAGGGCATCCACGCGAGGGCGACTTTGACCACAACGGGAACTCGACTCCACATCCCTGCAATGTGGGCGAGCCTCAAGCCCCACGCCATCGATAAAAATCAGACTTGACGAAAAACCCCTAACTATTATGTTTATAATAGATAATTTCACGGCGCCTTCTATGAGCCCACACCTTACAAAACGAGAGCTGGACCTCATGTCTGTCGTCTGGGACGATGGATCTGCAACAGTCAACGATGTTCTGGACCGACTTGACGACGATGCGGCCTACTCAACCGTCCTGACGATCTTCCGGACCCTCGAAGCCAAGGGCTTTGTCCGTCACGAACAGGACGGGAAGGCCTTTCGCTATTACTCGCTCATCAAACCTGATGACGCCGGCGGTACCGCCTTGTCTCGCATCTTGAGCAAGGTGTACCAGGGATCGCGCGAGTTGCTCGTGGCACGGTTGGTAAACGACGAAGACGTCTCGGCGGAAGAACTAAGAAGGATTCGAAAACAGCTAGACGAGCGACTCAAGGAGATTGAGTCATGATCATCGCCTGGATGCTGTACGCGACTGTACTCGCAGGTTTCCTCGCGGTTGCCGCGTCTTTGCTGGAGAACGGACTGTCCGCGCTGGGGATTCCCACCCGTTGGGTTTGGTCCGCCGCCCTCTTGGTTTCCATCATCGTTCCGGCCACGGCATTGGTCACACCGACACCCTCCGTCCAGCCTCTGGCGGTGGAAACAGCACTATCGACCGGGATCGATTTCGTCAAACCGGGTGTCACGGTGGGAAGCAGGGGCTTTGACGGGTTCCGCTTCCTTGACCCCATCAACGGCCTGCTCACGGCTGTTTGGCTTTTCGTCACCGCACTCATCTTGGCAACGTTGGCATGGACATCGTGGCGTACGAAACGGCACGCATCGACGTGGCAACCGTCGCGTGTCGCCGGCGTGAACATTGTGTATTCGGCCTCGTCGGGTCCCGCCGTCGTCGGTTGTTTTCCGGGAACCATTGTCTTGCCACGGTGGACACGCCGGCTGGGTTCCGATCGACAAGAGATGATGGTGATGCACGAGCAAGAACACATTCGTGCTCGGGATACGGCGCTCATACTCGGCGGATTGTTGTTGGTGGCGCTTATTCCATGGAATGCAATCGTGTGGTGGCAATTCAAGCGTCTCAAACATGCCGTCGAGCTGGACTGCGATCGCCGTGTACTGCGACGCGGTGTGAATCGTCGGGCATACGGCGAACTATTGATTGAACTCACCGAACGAGGTCAACGGCGTCTAATGCCCGCCACCGCGTTCGCGACACCCAAACCGCTCTTGAGCAAGAGGATCACGCTGATGATGAACCAGACCACACGAAAATTTGGACTCCGTACGTTCACCGCAATTGGCACGGCCGCCATGTTTATCGGAATCGGTTGTACGTTGCCGACTCCGCCGGACCCAGTCGATATCCCCGAACGAATGAACGCGGCGACCCTGAACAAGGAGCTGCCACTCGGTATCCTGAAACAACAGATTGCTGAGGCGCGAGAAGGTGTGACGATATCCGAAACCGCCCTGGCGAGGCTCGAGGCCGGAGAGACCACATTCACCTGGGATGCTGTTGCAGCGGAACGCCGTGAGCAGCTCGTGAGGTCCGTCCAGACCGCCCGGGAATCATACGAAACGATATTGAGTGAGGGGAAGGACAACGTGGGAATCTCACAGTACACTGCTCGTGAATCGGCCCAAGATGGAGGCCCTTCCATTGGTGCTAAACTCCGAGGCCGCCTTACGGACTCTGTGCTGGTCTACATCGACGGTGTCTTGATCAACGGGGAATCGACCGGCTCAACGCTCGACGAGACGGTATTCGGACGTTTGAGCAAGCTCAACCCGGATCAAATCGAACGCATCGAGATTTTGAAGGCCGCGGCCGAGGCACGTTCCGACCCCGACGCCGTCACACCCAGTGTCATTCGTATCGTGACCAAACAAAACTAAATCAACGTTCAACGCTCAGCAGTCAACACTCAACACTCAGCATCAAGACTCAGCGTTCAACACTCATTTGTAGATCCTTGAGAGTTGAATGTTGAGCGTTGATGCTGAGAGTTGAGTGTTGAGCGTTGAAAGTTGAATGTTGAGTCAGTCCTCCGCTCGTGGTTCGCCGAGGAAGTCGGCCACCAGGTCGTCGAGGGACATCAGCTCTCGTCCAAGACGTTCGCACATGTACAGCCCAATGCCCTCCACGGCTCTGCCCAAGTCGTTCAACATCTGTTCATAGCGGCGGACTTTGTCAGGAATTTCAAAAAAAACCATCGCATCAATCCATGCCTCAAACATCTCGGCGTGAGTCACCCGACGATCGTTGAAGATCGAGGCACTCTCCAGTTCGACCCGTAACGGTTGGAACCGCGCATCCACGACCACGGCTCGATCGTTTATGTCGTCACGGCTGGACTGTCGGATGACTTGTAGCACCCGGTCGAAATTCACGGGGTCGCTTTTGAGATAGGACCGCCGCACTGGAATGCAGAGGGCCCGTGTGCGAGTGAGCGCCTCGTCATTTTCGATGAACCCATCGACGATCCGCATGCTCCCCATTGGTCCATCCTTCATGGCGAGCGCGTTTCTCGCTTCCGCGGCGACCTGTCGAAATATGCGGAGGTTGGATCGTTCCTGCTGGGTGAGGTGTGTACCAGTCATCTTCCCCTAAGATAGACAAAGATTCAGCCAGCGGGGACCGCGACCCTGCCGGATCGCCTGGCAGCCGACAACCGCTCGAATAACAGGTTGGTTCCACATTAGAGGTTACTCGCGAACAATTGTACCTTGGTATCTGTTGATCTATTGGAATAGCTGGCGCCATTGCAGCACACGGAACATCAACAAGTTCAAGTTCGAAAGTGAGAATCAGAGATGGCCAACAAAAAAATAGAGAAGAGCAACGCTGAGTGGGAAAAACAGCTCACCGCGGAGCAATATCAGGTCATGAGGGAAAAGGGGACGGAGCCGGCGTTCTCTGGCAAGTATCACGATTGCAAAGACGCGGGTACCTATTCTTGCGCGGCCTGTGGGGCATCACTTTTTAGTTCCGACACCAAGTTCGATTCGAGGACCGGTTGGCCCAGCTTTTACGATGCCGTGTCCGCCGATGCCGTCGCGGCGGAGGCTGACAACAGTTTGTTCATGCAACGTACTGAAGCGCTGTGCGCGCAATGCGATGCCCATCTTGGCCATGTGTTTGACGACGGTCCACAGCCAACGGGGAAGCGGTTCTGCATCAATTCGGCCGCACTCGAATTGCGCCGGGACGAGCCGACCAAGGCCTCGGAGTAGTCATAGCAGACGAAACTCACCGCGCCGTTGCTACGTAATATGTATGAAGGCTAAGGTACGTCCCTCTCAGGAGAAATGACTCATCATGTCCAATCAGATTTCGCGGCGCGGAAGCATTCCAAACGCCATGGCGTGGATGATCGGCCTCTCCGCACTCCTTTTTTGGATTCCCGTTGTGGGTGGCCTGATCGCAGGGTACGTCGGAGGCCAAAAGGCAGGCACCCCGGGACGCGCGGCGGCGGCGGCGGTTTTACCGGGCCTCGTATTTGGATTGGCAATATTCTTTTTGGGCGGCATCCTCGCCGCAATTCCAATCATCGGCCAGGTGTTCGCCTTGTTCGCCGGCATGGGTGCCCTGGTGTTATCCACCATGAACCTCATCCCTTTACTCGTGGGAGCGGTCATTGGCGGTTACACTGCCAAAAGCTGAGGACTGACAACGGGCTTGCGTCCGTAGACAAATCCCTACGGATGCACGCCTCTCGGCCTCAATCTCCCCGAGCCGCGGTGGCAACAATCGCAATTCCGCCGCGAACATTTTGCCGGACCTCCACGATCACATTTTTCGGCTCGATGGCGTAGACAACGTCATCTGCGATAGTTGCAGCCAAATCCTCACAGAACGCACCCTTGTCACGAAACGACCACAGGTAAAATTTCAGTGCCTTCGACTCGATACATCGCGAAGCCGGCGAGTACCGGATCTCAACCGAACCAAAGTCCGGCTGACCCGTGCGGGGACAAATCGAGGTAAACTCACACGCCGTCATTGTAACGGTCTGCACATCGGGTGCGGGAATTGCCTCTTTTCTCAGAGTCTCTCTCGCCTCGTCCCAACTCGCGGGTCGTGGCAATGGCCCACTCCGCGGAAGGCCTTGGCCCGGTTCACGCTCCATCGTTTCTCCCTCAGAACTCACAGGTTTCTATATTTCGAAGTACTATAGGGCGGAGGGGCGGTAGGGCGGTAGGGCGGTAGGGCGGTACGGCGGTACGGCGGTACGACTAGAACAGCGAGAGTCGGTTTGCGTTTGAAAGAATCAAGATTTGGTCGGGCGATTGTTCTCCTGAGTGGGGGGATGGATTCTGCGACGCTGTTGGCCATGGTGACGGACGAGGGATATCGGCCGTACTGTTTGAGCGTAAGATACGGCCAACGCCACGCTCACGAGATCGCGGCCGCGCAGAAAGTTGCGGCGGCGTTCGGTGCGGTGGACCATGCCATCATCGATCTCGATCTGCGACGATTCGGCGGCTCTGCACTTACCGACGAAATCGACGTTCCGAAGAACACACTAACACACGACATTGGTACATCGATTCCGGTAACGTACGTACCGGCGCGCAACACGATCTTTCTTTCCCTTGCCCTCGCGTGGGCCGAAACCGTCGATGCTCGTGACATCTTCATCGGCGTCAACGCCATCGACTACTCCGGCTATCCCGATTGCCGTCCCGAATTCATCACAGCCTTTGAGCACATGGCAAAGCTCGCCACCAAAGCCGGAGTCACGGGAACAGAATTGCACGTGCGGACGCCTCTGATCGGGATGACAAAGGCCGATATCATAAGGAAAGGAACCGTGTTGGGCGTCGATTATGCACCGACCCTCAGCTGCTATGACCCAGACCCAAGCGGTTTAGCGTGTGGCAGCTGCGACGCATGTACGCTAAGACGAAACGGGTTTCTCGAGGTCGGCATTCCTGACCCCACCGCTTACCAACCTGCGACCAAACATTGAGTTATTCAGTCAAAGAGATTTACTCCACCGTACAGGGAGAGGGTTTCCACACTGGGCGCCCGGCGACCTTTTTGAGATTCACCGGATGCAACCTCTGGTCTGGACGTGAACGGGATCGGCTTTCCGCGGTTTGCCAATTTTGCGACACTGATTTTGTCGGAACAGACGGCACCGACGGTGCAACGTACTCCAATGCGCACGAGCTGTCCGCCGTGGCCCTCCGAGTGTGGCAAAAGGCAACGCACACCGAAACACCGTTCGTCGTGGTGACCGGCGGCGAACCACTGCTTCAGTTAGACGACGTCCTAATCGACCAATTGCACAATCATGGGTTCGAGATCGCCATTGAAACAAACGGCACGATGGTGGCGCCTTCCACCGTAGATTGGGTGTGCGTCAGCCCAAAGGCCCACACGCAGTTGGTCCAACGATCAGGTGATGAACTCAAACTTGTATTTCCACAGATCGGCGCGGAGCCTGAACTCTACGAGTCCCTGCCCTTCGACCACTTTTTTTTACAACCCATGGACGGAGCGGCGCTGGAGGAAAATGTGGATCTGGCAATCGAATACACGCATACGCGACCCCAGTGGCAGCTGAGCATCCAAACGCATAAGTACCTGGGCATCCGTTGAACTGGCGAACTGTTAACTGCCTGATCGACGGGTGGCTCCCGCCGTGATGGCGAGTTGTTCCAGGACCTCATACGGTTGGGCACCCACAACCCGCAAACCACCGCTCACATAAGACGGGACACCCGTAACACCACTCGCCGTAGACTTACGCCAATCTTCGTCCACGGCCGCCTTGTGGGTCCTCTCCGTCAACACCCGGCGCGCTTTTTCGATATCCAGCCCTGTAGCGCCGGCAATCTCCACGAGGTTATCGATGTTCGCCAAGTTCACGTTGTCCACGAAATACGCTCGAAACAACGCATCATGAATCTTGTGGCCACTCGCAAGCGTCGTCGCCCATTTTCCCAGCTCTTGCGCGAGGCGACTGTTATACGTGTGCGTTCGGTTGCTGTACGGCAATCCCGCGTCGATCATGAGTTGGGTGAGACGTCTGCTCATATCGTGGAGCAAGTCGAGTCTTCCCGCAAAGAGGGCTTCGAGGGTACGCCCTTCGGCCGGTGTCTCAGGATGAAGCGGAAAGTGAACGATGGCAATTTCGACGTTGTATTCCTTGGCCAACCGATCGGTACGCACGGCACCGAGATAACACCAGGGTCAGACGTAGTCTGAAAAAACCTCGAAGCGGATCGAGTTGGTCATCGAAACGAAGGTAACGCCAGCCACGGAGGCTTTACCACCCGGGCTACTTCTGTTTATTTCCCTTCCCGTTTGGCATCAGGGAATTCCCCATTCATTAGGGTACCGGTAGTCACTATGAGCACCACAATCGACCAACGCGAGTTCAATGCCGAAGTAAAGCAACTACTCGACATCGTTGTCCACTCGCTCTATTCAAACAAAGACATCTTTCTACGGGAATTGATCTCCAACGCCTCCGACGCACTCGACAGGCTCCGGTTTGAGGGTCTCACCAACACAGAGTTGGTTCCGGACGATGAGTTACATGTGCGGCTGGAACTAGACAAAGACGTGCGCACCCTGTCGATAATCGACAACGGGATTGGTATGTCGAGGGAGGAACTCATCGAGAATCTCGGCACTATAGCAAAATCCGGCACCGCCGAGTTTCTCAAGAACGCCAAACAGTCGCAAAGCGGTGGTAACGTCGCTCCTGATCTGATCGGACAATTCGGCGTTGGGTTCTACTCGTCCTTC
>JAZDDC010000620.1:0-2473 GCA_036679565.1 Gemmatimonadota bacterium | reverse complement strand
GATACGCCTGGAAGATCGTCAATGGTTATGGCGACCGCCCGTCCGATCTGGGAATAGGGACGGGCGGCGCGTTGGTAGAGCCAGCCAACGACCACAAAAAAAATGCCGAAGGCCAGCGCGTTGTTGAAGGGTTTGCGCATGGGATCCACTCGAGATTACTGGTGTGACTATAGTATCTGACGCGCTACGCTCGTAGCATAGCATGAATCAACGCACTAGGCATTATCGTTTTTGAACCCGCCATCACGCGTTCGGAGTGAATCCAGCACTCGGCGCAAAGCAAGCACCGCATTTCCAACGACCAAATCGAGTGTTACGCACATCGACATCCGACGGCACGACCCTTGTAATCATCGAACCCAACAACACCCGCAAACCGCGCGAGGTCATACATGTCAATCGTCAGGTTGTCCCGTTCGTACACACTTGTCTTCCTGTTTGCACTTGCATCCACGGTTCCCGTTTCCGGCCAGAAGATCGTAGATCCCAAAACACCTACGGACACACTGGAAACCATACCGCAACGCCGATCACGGCCACTCGTCCACAATTTTTATGTCCACGTGGGGGCCGGCTTTGGCATGGGCTACGGGTTGTCGGAGATCACAGAAGTGTTGAACGACGAGTTCGGGATTGGGATTAGTGGATACGCATCCATCTTAGCGCGTGCGGGCATCCGCAACATTGTTCAGGGCGAATACAGACGGACTGACGCGGCGCACAATTTCAATCGGGTGCGTCTGGTGGGCGGACAGTTTCAGTCGATTCCCAGCGTCAAAATGGATTTTGACACGGCAGACTTGGTTGGGAAAATCAATCCACTGGCCCCTTTCAACAGCACCCAAGCCCTCTTCTTGGTCGCCGGTCGCGGCACGGTCGATTGGAATGATAGGGTGGACGATGGATTCGGCGGTGACAGCGACATTTTGGGTGTCGAATACGCGACGTTCGCCCCCGGAGCTGCCGTGCATATCGGAATTTGGCGCTACGGAGTTACCTACGATCGCGCTACGCTCCTCGGTATGACACTCGCCAGCGACCTTACGGCAACCTACTGGGTGTTATTCTTCAACTTGAGCGTGGGGCTTGGGTTGTAACTTCCGGAATTGACAACCCAGTGAGATCCGGGATACGCTAACCATTGATGATTCTGACTGGCCTCACCAATCCGACGCACAACGGCGGTCCACCCATAATGCGCCCGTGGGCACTCGTCGTTTTGATCATGCTCGGTTCCGCATGTAACCGGGACGTGTGGCCACGGACCCTCCAAGTAGTGGACGCCTTTGCGCGATCGCCCACGATGTTCGATTTGGATGGCGACGGGATCGATGAGTTGATTTTCCGTCATCAGATCGCGCGCGACCTCGACGGCGAACAAGGCGCGTTGGTGCTGCGCACCCTAAACGGCAACACGATTGACCAGCTGAACTACGCCGGCCGAGTTTTGTCCCCGTTCTTTCTGAACATTCTAGGAGATGAAGCACCGGAGATCCTCATACCGATTCTTCGCAACGACTCCCTCTTCGTCGCCGTGGCGTCGGCGGAAGGCATCAAACTCTTCAGCTTCTTTCTCGCGAGCGGCGCGCCGCGCATCGAGCCGGACGGTCCCTTACCGTGGGACCCTGCGGTGGTCGCGTTCGAAGCCATCGACATCGACGGGGATGATACCAACGAGTTAGTCACCGTCATGATGACCGGATTCGCGCGCGCACCGCGCAGCGTATACGCGCATTCCATCCCCGACGGCCGATTAATTGGCAAGGTCGATCTTGGAGGATTCGTCACCCAATCCGTCAGGTACTTGCCGACCGGAGCCACGCGCCCCGTGCTATTGCTGAGCACATCGGCAACCAACAACGGCGGATTCGCCGGCAATGTAGATGACCATCACACCTACATCATGTTAGTGGGGCTCGATGGTTCGCCGACATTGGATCGTGTGCGTGAGATGGATACCGATCGCGGTACGACGATTTCCTTCGGCGATCACGATCGAGACGGTACCGACGAAATTCTCGTTTTTGTTGGATCGCCCGCCGGCGACAATCGTGACGACGTACGGGTTGAGGTGTTAGACGCAGCGACGTGGCGCGTCCTTCGATCCCGAGCTGTGGGAGAGGTCATCTTCTCACCGGTGGTCATCGACCTCGATCGCGACCTTCGCATGGAATTGCTTGTGGCGAAACGAGATGAGATTTGGATGTTCAACATGGATCTCGACATCGTCAAACGCCGAACGACGCCTAGCCTCATCTCGGGGATCGAACGGTGGCCCGACATCGATGGTGACGGCATTGACGAGATCGTGGCTTATCAACGCGGCGGCGGATTCTTTCTTTTGGATCCAAGTCTCCGCGTCAAAGCCCGCAGGGCTGCGGGCAAGGTCAGCGGTGTCATGCGACGCGGCAATAGCGTGCCCCCTGCCCTTGTGGTCATTGAGGGCGAAACGACATACATGGAACAGCTTGTT
>JAZDDC010000062.1:0-7402 GCA_036679565.1 Gemmatimonadota bacterium | reverse complement strand
GGTGAATGTGCGAGAACAACGCACAATAACTTCTCAAGTGGTCCTCGTTTTGGATCCCGGCGTCGAAGTAGAAGTCGGCAACAAACAGGGTGCTTGGTGGGAAGCTCGCGTAAATGGCCGTGTCGTGGGTTACCTGTCCAACTCGGTATTACGGATGGATCGGCCGTTGGAAGACTAAAAGCCGCGGGAACAGAGCCCCCGCGGCTTTTTTCCTTTACGCCTTCTTCTTGAACATGCTCACAATCCAAAGCAACGCACCACCACCAACGGCTGATGCGCCAATATCGCCTACCATCCCGGCTCCCTGCATGACACCGACAGCGTCCAACGCCGTCGCACCAAGACCCCCACCTAGCACACCAACGACGGTATTCCACATCGTGCCTAAGCTTTTGCCCTTCAGAAGAGCGCCGGCTATGTTGCCCCCAACACCTCCGGTAACCAGCCTAATAAGCAGTGCCGTGAGATCCATTGGGTTGTCCTTTCGCCAAGGTTGGATGCACAGGTTTTTAATGGCCCCCGTTTTGGCCGGCGATAAAGTGACGTGAAAGTCACCCGTCAGCAACCGGGGAAATGGAGGAAACTGGTGAGTCATCGTCTCTCAATGTCATTCGTATCCCTCAGTTTAATTTTCACTCAGTTATTTTCCGGACCGGCAGATGCGCAGGAGTCGCGTCGGCGTTGGGATCGTCTGTGTCAAATCAGAAAAGAAAAATTTGATTTGATATTGCCCGCCGTCATGCGGGAAAACCAAATCGATATGTGGATCGTCGTGCAAAAAGAAGGGCACAACGACCCCTTGTACGAGGACCTCGGCCGTGGTTACACCGGCAGCATCGGCTATTACATCTTTACCGACCGCGGCGGTGATCGCATCGAACGAATCGCATCCGGCGTCAGTGGCCGAATGCTGGAAGCATGCCCCACGTACGACATGGTTGGCGCCATTGACCTGGAACAATTCGTCCGTACGCGAGACCCGCAACGCATCGGCATCAACATGTCACGGCAAATTGGCGCCGCGGATGGGCTGTCCCATACCAGCTACATCCAACTCGTGGAGACACTGGGCGATCAGTATGCCGATCGTCTCGTGTCCGCAGAAAAGCTCATTTCGGATTTTCGTTCGCAGCGAGTCGCCAGCGAAATTGTTGCATTTGGGGAGGCCGGAGAATGGTCCCGCCGCATTGCAGAACGTGCGTTTTCTAACGAAATAATCACACCCGGCGTGACGGCACTTGAAGACGTCGCGTGGTGGATGTGGGATCAGCTGTTGGCGAACGGATTTGGTTCGTCATTCGACATGCCGTCGGTCTACATCACCGGCCCGGACGGGATAGAAGCATCATCGAACGAACGCATCATTCAACGTGGTGATCTTCTTATGATCGATTGGGGTGTTGGTTATCTCAACTTCTACACCGATATGAAGAGGATCGCGTACGTATTGAAACCGGGCGAAACCGCCGCACCACCCGGGATTCAAAATGCCTTCGATCGCGCGCTCCATGTCCGGGACCTGATCAAACGTACTATTAGACCCGGACGAACGGCACAGGAAAATTACGACGCCATCAACACACGGATCGATGACGAACCGGGTTATTCAATCATGACCAGCTTTAACCAGCCGAGTGGTTCGAGTGACACCGATGTGATCGTCGGTTCGCATTCGGTTGGCAATACCGGGCACGGTATCGGACCCTCCATCGCCTTCTTCAATCCGCTTCGTCTGACCTTTGAAGTGAAAACGTCCAATCTCCTTTCCATCGAGTTCTTTGCGTATACCAGCGCGCCCGAGTGGAATGGCGCCAAGGTTCGCATACCCATCGAGGACGATGCCGTCGTGACGGAACGAGGTATCGAATGGTTGTATCCGGTGGTTGATCGTATTTTGCTTATTAGGTAGCTGATTCGTCTGATGGCCACTCACCACACGTAATGGCACGACTTTTGACAGCAAAGCCATCCTCAAGTACCTTTGACCATGCGCGCTCTCTGTGTTATCCCCGCACGCATCGGATCGACTCGTCTCCCGAATAAGCCGCTTCAAGTCATTGGCGGCCAACCACTTGTCAGCTTCGTAACCCACAGAATTCTACAGTTCAAGCTGTTCGACCACGTGGTTTTGGCAACGGATAGCCTAGAGATTCGTGCAGCGGTTGAGCACCTCCCTGTGGAGGTCGTTATGACGTCCACGCGGCACCGCTGCGGCACTGAACGAGTGGCCGAAGTCGTGGCAAATCAACCGCACCAAATCACCGTTAACGTACAGGGGGATGAGGCGTTTATCGGTGCTAACGCAATAAGTGGCGTGATTGAACTCCTCGAAGCGGGTGCAAACCTGGTAACGGCGGCCACGGACCTGACACCGAATCAACGGTTCGACAGACACACAACCAAGGTCGCTGTTGGCACTGACGGCCGGGCCGTTGGATTTGATCGTTCGGTGAACGGGCTTGCGGCCGGGGATGAATGGGTCGGCAGACATGTTGGCATTTACGGTTACCAACGAGACGCACTTCTGAAATGGGCGTCGGCCAAACAGACCACGAAAGAGATAACATTGGGCCTCGAGCAATTGAGGCCCATATCATATGGAGAGCCGATTCATGTGGCTCGACTGGAAGGCACCGGCATCACCGGTATTGATACACCATTAGACCTCGAGGCGGCGGAATCGTATATGACAGGATCAACGGAACAGGTACCCGTATGAACACGAAGTTCATTTTCGTCACGGGCGGCGTCGTGTCGTCACTAGGGAAGGGCATAGCCGCCGCGTCGTTGGGTCGACTACTGGTCGAACGCGGTTTGGATGTGACAATGCAGAAGTTCGATCCGTACATCAACGTCGATCCGGGCACTATGTCACCGTTCCAACACGGCGAAGTGTTCGTGACCGATGACGGCGCCGAAACGGACCTGGATCTTGGTCACTATGAACGTTTCATTGATCGTTCGTTGTCCCAGGACAACAACATCACCACGGGCCGTATCTATCAATCGGTCATCACGAAAGAACGACGTGGCGAGTATCTGGGCGGTACCGTTCAAGTTATTCCGCACATCACCGACGAAATCAAAGCATCCATACGCCGACTTGCGTCGCAACACGATGTCGTGATCATCGAGATCGGTGGCACGGTCGGTGACATCGAATCACTACCGTTTCTCGAGGCTATTCGACAGTTCCGCCAGGATGTTGGGCGTGAGAATACGTTGTTCATTCACCTGACACTCATCCCGCATCTCTCGGCCACGGGAGAACTCAAAACCAAACCGACCCAGCACTCCGTTCGGGAGCTGATGGAAATCGGGATCCAACCGGATATCCTCATCTGTCGCAGTGATCACGAGCTGTCCGAAGAGATCAAAAGAAAAATCGGGCTTTTCTGTAACGTCGATTTTGGCTGTGTCATCCAAAGTCTTACGGCATCGACAATTTACAAAGTGCCACTCCAGCTTCACCAACAGGGACTCGACCGCGAAGTGTGTACACGGCTCCAACTCGACGTAAAAGAACCCGACCTCAGACCGTGGAATGCCATGGTCCATCGTGTCGAGCATCCGAGCGAACGCGTCAAGATTGCCATCGTTGGAAAATACACCGAATTGACCGACGCCTACCTGTCGGTTCGCGAAGCATTGGTTCATGGCGGAATCGCCAATGACGTCGGTGTCGATCTGGAATGGATTACCAGTTCCGAGTTCGACGAAGGACAAAGCACGCAACAACGTTTAAGTCCGTACGACGCGATTCTCATTCCGGGCGGTTTCGGTGAGCGCGGCATCGAAGGAATGGTCGAAACTGTACGGTATGCACGAGAAAACAGCGTACCATATTTCGGTATCTGTCTCGGGTTGCAGACGGCAATCATCGAGTTCGCACGCAACGTGTGCGGTCTCCCAGGAACTAACTCGTCAGAATTCGAACCGGATTGTGAACACCCCGTGATCTCACTCATGCATTCGCAGCGGGATCTCAAGGACATGGGCGGTACCATGCGATTGGGTGCGTACGTTTGCAGATTCAAACCGGGATCACGTGTCGCTCGCATTTACAATGTCGATGAGGTCGATGAGCGTCATCGCCACCGTTACGAAGTAAACAATGAGTACCGGGATCGCCTGGAAGAGTTTGGCATGCGGTGCGCCGGTCTCTCGCCGGACGGGTCGCTCGTTGAGATGATCGAGTTGATCGATCACCCGTGGTTCATTGGCTGCCAATTTCACCCCGAACTGAAGTCGCGTCCTACGAAACCACATCCACTTTTTGCCAGTTTCGTCGGGGCCGCCATGGCATTCAAGAAACAGAGGTTGCCGGCTGCGGCTGAAAGGTTTGTGGAAGCTGGATCGTGAAATGATCGAATGGCCGCGACCGGTGTTGGTGGCCGGCCCGTGCGCCCTCGAAGAGGGTGATGTCAATGTGAGAATCGGAGCGTCATTGGCCGAGCTGGCTGATCAGCTCGGCTTGCGCGTCATATATAAAGGAAGCTTCGACAAAGCCAATCGTTCGAATATCGACGCCCCGAGAGGGCTCGGACTCGATCGGGGGCTCGAAGCCCTCGCCAGGGTCCGATCAGAAACAGGGCTATCGATTCTTACCGATGTCCACGAGCCCCAGCAGGCCGGGCCGGTAGCCGAGGTCGTAGATGCGTTACAGGTGCCGGCGTTCCTCTGCCGACAGACGGATTTGTTGATGGCCGTGGGCGGCCAGGGCAAGCCGGTCAACATCAAGAAGGGACAATGGATGTCACCCGAGGCCATGGCCGGCGCGGTGGAAAAGACGAGGCAGGCCGGCGCGGATGCGACGGCGGTCACAGAACGAGGCACTTTTTTCGGTTACGGTGACCTCGTCGTAGACATGAGGAGTTTTCGAAGGCTCAGGGTGGCTACCGGTGCCAGGGTGCTCTACGACGCCACACATGCGGTGCAACGGCCCGGGGCCCACCCCACGGGTGCAACGGGCGGGAGCCCCGAGGACATACCTCACCTCCTGCTAGCTGCTGCGGCCGCCGGAGCCGAAGGTTTTTTTGTGGAAACACACCCGAACCCCGGAGAGGCACCAAGCGACGGGAGCACGATGCTTCCCTTGCATGAGTTGTCGGAGCTAATGGACAAAGCGATGAGTATCTGGACCGACGTACATGCCAAAACCACTGTCTGAACTCGACGCCAATCTGGCACGACGTATCGAGTTGGTCGGTTTCGACGTCGATGGCGTCTTAACCGACGGCGGCGTATACCTCGGCGCAAATGAGGGCCATCGCATTGAACTCAAGCGATTCGATATTCAAGACCGTGTCGGTATCAAACTCCTCCGCGATGCGGGTGTGCCGGTCGTGTGGGTAAGCGGTCGTGTTTCAACCGCGACGACATTGTGCGCGGACGAAATTGGGATTGACGCGTTGGTACAGGACGACAAAGCACGCAAACTCGACGCATTCGAGGAACTTCTTGCACGCTTTGCGGTCACATTTGATAAGGTGGCGTTTGTCGGAGATGACTTGCCGGATATTCCGCTGTTGCGTCGTGTCGGGCTGCCTGTCACGGTAAGCAACGCGGTACGCGATGTCGTTGACGTCGCCCAGTTCACCACCACATCTGCCGGTGGGCGCGGCGCCGTTCGAGAATTCTGTGAGGGGTTATTGAGAGCAAGAGGGGATTGGGACCCGGCCGTGGGACGTTACTTAGCGAAACGAGACAAGACTTTAGCGGAATCGACCGGTGCGTTTACCACGAATTGATATGACCGCAATGTGCGCAACGGTGTTGGTGACCGTCACGCTAGCCTGCCAAGACGCGGGCGCGCCGCCTCCGATCGTGGTAGAGGCCGATTCGGCTGACCAGGTGATCTTCGGGTTGACACATACCGTCACGGTCGATGGCGTTTTGCGGGCGCGACTCATGGCCGATACCGCGTATTTTTATGAATCAAACCAAACGTACGACTTGATTGGCGTGCAAGTCTCCTTTTTCGCGGCCAACGGAGCAGAAACGTCCGGGCTCACGTCGTTATTCGGGACATACAACGCACGAACAGGCGATATGGAAGCCCGCGAAAGTGTTGTGGGCGAATCGAACGATGGGCGAATACTGCGCACCGACATTCTCAACTACATCAAAATCAGTCATGAACTCGAGGGGCCCGTAGACTTTACGCTGAATTGCGAAGGCCGCAACATGCGGGGCGCTTCGTTCCGGGCCGATCCGGACTTTACCAACGTGAGAGCAACCCAAGTCCGAGGGACCCCATGTCGCGCTCGCTGATCAAACCAATACTGACCCCCGCTGTGTTCCTGTCCGCCACATTGGTGCCGGTATCGGCAACAGCTCAACTGAACACATGTGACGTCTTTTTTGAACGCGCCGGCCGGGTGACGCACGTGCAAGCCGCCGCCGGTTTCATTCGTCAGTTCATTGGCGGCGGCGTCGTTGCGCGTTGCCTGGGCAAATCAAATCGCATGATAGCTGACAGCGTGGCGTATTATGAAGATCAACTGAGGGTTGTGTTCGTCGGCAACGTACGGTTTGAAGATTCAACCGCCGTGCTCGAATCCGATCGTGCGTTTTACTTCCTCGCCGATGAGAAACTCGAAGCATACGGCAACGCACATCTCACAAACTTGAAAACAGGCACCACGCTATCCGGACCTAACTTGACCTACCTCCGCGCTGCACCGGGGATCCGCGACGTCGAAGAAATGTTCGCGTCACAACGACCCACGATTAACTACCAACCTGATTCCGCATCCGTCGAACCGTATGTCATCGTTGCCAACCAGGTGCGTATGCGTGGCAATAGTGAAACGTGGGCTGGCGGAAACGTGACCATCGACCGGAGCGACTTCCGCGCAAAGGGCGATAGCACAGAACTCGACATGGCACAAGAAAAAGGCGTCCTGATTGGTCATGCATACGTCGAAGGCGGCGATTCGTCCAACTTTACCGTGTCCGGCCGTGAAATCGGCTTCACGTTTGCGGACGGCGACCTGAACTGGGTCCAATCCAGAGGGCTGGCCGACGCACGAAATCCTGATTTTGGATTGGTGGCCGACACGATCGAATTCGTCATCGCAGAAGACGTCATTCAAGGGGCCGAAGCATGGGGAGATTCCATCCGTCCGCAAGCCGTGTCTAACGTCAATACTATCGTGGCCGATTCGCTCGCCATCGACTCGCCAAACCAACGGTTAGAGGAGATTCGTGCGTTCGGTAACGCCCGCGCCACGTCAGTACGGGATTCGCTCGACACCGATGCCGATTGGGTCGCAGGGGACACCGTGACCGCGCGGTTTGGCAACGCCCTTTCCGGCGAACGAATCCTCTCAGAACTCGACGCACTCGGCAGTGCCATCGCGTACTACCGAATCTTTGATCCCGAATCGGACGGCCCGCC
>JAZDDC010000619.1:0-5250 GCA_036679565.1 Gemmatimonadota bacterium | reverse complement strand
ATACAACTAGTATGCACGATCCCTACGGAGGATATCTTCGCCGGTGCTGCCGGTAGAGACGCGATTCCGGCCCTCACCAACCCCGAGATCGCGAGTGCAGCGACGGCCGGCTTCATGCGCGATGACGACCGCGTGTTGGGAGTGGAAGTCAACGGTGTGGCCAGGGCCTACCCATTTGGAATCCTGTGGTGGCATGAAGTGGTGAACGACACCATCGGCGGTCAACCGGTGCTCGTGACATACTGCCCGCTCACTGGATCCGGCATTGCCTTCAACCCAACGATCCAAGGCATGACCCGCAACTTTGGTGTCTCAGGCGTCCTCTATCTCAGCAATCTCATCATGTTCGACCGGGAGTCCAACAGTCTGTGGAACCAAATGGGACTGGGCGCGCAATGCGGCCCCGATCGCGGACTCGATTTACCACGGCTGGCCATGACGGAGACCGATTGGGCCCACTGGAAAAACCTTCACCCCACAACCACGGTAATCACCCCAAATACTGGTTTCGGAAATCGCCCGTACTTTGAGTACCCATACCCAGGTTACGATGACATCAACAACGATCTTGTTGATTTTTTGCCACCTGGAGTTTCGTGGAGCGATGAATTGTCGACGAAGGATCTGGTACTCGGTGTTTACCAGGGATCCGAGGCACGGGCGTACTCCTTGCGTTTCATGAGTCAAGCCAGCATCTCAACCATCGTGAACGATCAGGTAGGCTCCCTACCAGTGCTTGTCACTTATCAATCACAATGGAACACGGCACAAGCATTCGACCGTCGCTTCGAGGGTCAAACGCTCACGTTCACATTGATGAGTGAGGGCCCGCTTGTAGTGGTTGATGCAGAAACAGGAACAGAATGGGACCAAAAGGGTAAAGGAATCGCCGGCCCTCACGCCGGAAAACAACTGACTCCAGTGGCAGATTCGTTTGTAGCATTCTGGTTCGCTTGGTCACTCTATTTTCCGAACATAACTGTGCAGCGTTAGAATCGCCCACTACAACACTGCGGTTCTCAGCCGTCAAATAAGACTTCCCGTGTTGCAATATGAGGGACGGTGGTATAGATACACCCGCGGGTCCGTCTTCTAAACGCTTACCTCCCGGCGCACCATACTGGAGGACCATGCACCATCCTAGCTGGCGTACAATCCTCACAATCTTTTTAGTTTTGTTGCCTGCATGCGCCAGCGTGAGAAACTCGGAAGACTCACTCATCGGGCTCTCCGAAGTGACACTGGCCGTCGATAACCGTAATTTCAGCGACGCTTCTATTTACGCATCCGACGGACAACATCGTACGCGTGTAGGCCGCGTCACCGGGAAAACTCGTCGCGAGTTCACGTTCAATTGGTATCAACAGGACATTCTGATGGAGATCGATTTCACGGGAACCAACAGAACGTTGCGTAGCGCCCGACAAATCGTCGTTCCTGGTGAGGTGGATGATTTCCTTCTCGTGATTGGGGTGAGTCCGAACGGACCAATCACGTTTTCCGGGCGGTGATACAGTTGTCTATGATCTAGGTGGGTGCGTGCGCCCCTTTGTATTTCAGGGGAATACGAACGTCCATGTCATCCGTTGTCTTCACATCGAAGTACGCTTCACCAATGTACAAGATGACGGTGTCACCGTCGAACGCCCGCGCAAAAGCATTCAAACTATCGCCTGGGGGAACCCGCATCGTGACACGGTCGCTCAGGGCAGTCTCAAAACTGCCATGGACGGGTTCGATGTCTTTGTTGTTCACGACGATGTCAACGCGCCAGACGGTGGGAACGATGCTATCTACCACGAATGTCACCGATGCGTGAAACGCCGGGCGTCCAGTTTCGTTCGGGGTCGTCACATCACCACCGCAACCCACCACAGCGACAACAACCCAAAGGCAAGCAGCAATGATCGTGGCCCGGACCGCAGACAAGCGAATCACTGTGTGCTCCCCAAGCAACCAGGTTGTTCTGATCGGCTCATGCACCAAGCACTATTGGAACTCCACGCTTGCCAAATCCCGACAAAGTTGAACGTCACACCTGGATCTTCCAAAGTACAGTTGAGTGTTCCGGACATTTCTAATCCGATCCCACGATGTCCGGTCACGACGCCTTGGTACTGACAAACAGCGTCATTGACGGTCCCGTTCCACACGATGCGATTAACGTCACCGGCGGTTATTAAACCTTTTGCAAAATCCCCGTTACCGAAGTAATTGAAGGGCCCATCAAGACTCGTGCAACCCGTATCAACACCCGCCACCGCAGAAAAGGCAGTGCCAGGCCCGGAAGGCCCGTTGCCAGGTCCTCCATCCAACTGTTGTGTGACGGTCATCGAACCGACGCCCGAGCAAGACACGAGGTGTATGTCGTCCTCAAACGATTCCTCAAGGTGCCAATCACCATCGAGAAAAAGAACCGCGGGGGATCCGGCGCAAGCCGAAACCATTCCGACAAATGCTACGGTCCCGAGACCGCATAACAGCGTGTTTGTCGCCGAACCCACTACCGGGATGCAGCCCAGGTGCCCGCAAACGTAAAGGTCTGTTGTCCAACCGGTTCCGGACATAAAAAACTGCCACTCATCGCGTTGTTGCCGGACAGCATGCCTTCATAATTACAGAAATCGATTTCAAACATCATGTCCGCGCCGCTTATCTCGGCGTTCACCAGCGTTTGTGCACCGTCGAGGCTGAAACCAGCTGGTGCTCCCGTGCATGTGGCCGTGCGTGCTCGTTGCCCGGTGAAACGGTTGTTGTCCCGAAACTGTGCAAGCAGCAGTTCACCCGTGGCCTCACAGGTAAATCCGGTCGAGGAATTGATTGTTTCGGCGAATGACCAAGTGCCAGAGATGTCTGCTGCTGGATCCGTACTGCAACTAAACAGAATGGGGATCACCAGAATGCGAACACAAATCCCGTACATGAGAGCCTCTACCGGACCATGGGTTTTCCAACAAAATAACTGCCGTCCCCGCTGTGCTCAATCACGTGGCAGGACACAGGGGGCCGTTTCGTTGCCTGCAAGCCAATTCGGCCTCAACTCCACGAAATCGAACAAATGAAAGCTAGTCACAACCCCGCTCGAACGTATATTTTTCATAGGGTGTATACCATATTCGGGCCACCTCATCGATAATTTTGGGGTTGGAATGACAAGTACAGGAGCCGTAACAAGATGGAGCGACGATTCATGACACCAGCCAGCAGATCCTTCGTGAGATTTACGTTGGCCACAATCCTCTTCTACGTCTGGGGAACGATGCCGGGGCGGACCGCCCCTGTGTCCGGCCAAATAGTTAGAGGACAAGTTGTCGATAGTCTGTCTGGAGCCCCCATCTCGGGTGGATCTGTGATTCTGCTTGATGTCAGCGGCTCAGAGACTCAGCGCACTCTGACTGATACCGAAGGTCTGTTTCTTATCCGGGCGCCAAGCTCCGGCACGTACACCCTTAGGGTAGAAGCCGAGTCATTTTTAGCGTCCAATTTCCCGGCCTTCGCCCTGGCGCTCGATCAGATGGAGGCTTTCAGACTTCTCGTATCGTCAGAAAGACCACCCGCCGTCGCGGTCGATCCGGCTGTGGTGCAACTCTTGGAGAGTGCGTGTGGCGCCGATTTTGTCCCTGACCAACCGGTGATACTCGGACAAGTTTTGGCCCCTGGATCGCTAGAACCGGTGGATGCGGCCGAAGTCGTCATGACTTGGCCAACCGTACCGGATTTTCTCCAAGCACACGCCGGCTACGAGAATGCCACCGGAGCCGCGGCCACCGGTTCGACGGGTTTCTACGCGATTTGCGGGGCGCCAGTGGGGACTGACATCGTCATTCATGCGGAATCCCAAAGGGCCGTAAGCGAGTTGGTGAAGTTGAGGTTCGAAAACAACGGTGTCTTTGTCGGGGATAGCTTCCTGGCAATGACAATCCCGATCTGGCGTCAGGATTTCACGCTCTATTCCGGAGGAGAGATGACTGGCTCAATCCGAGGCATCGTGGTGGACACTTCCGGTGCGCGGGTGGCCAACGCACGGATCACGGTCGTCAGCACGAATTTCATGACCCGCGCCAATCTCGTAGGTGATTTCAATCTCACCGGACTGCCACCCGGAACCGTGCGTTTGTCTGTCGAACAGGTAGGATACAGGCAGATGCAAACAGACGTCCTTCTGGAGCCCGGCCAGGCACTGACGTTGCCTTCAACTGCATTCGCTATGGTAAGAGCACCGGTCGCGTTGGACCCGATTGCCGTCACAGCCGAGCGGCCCGAACGACGCAGGACCCTCGCGGAGTTTGAGAAGCGACGGGCAACAACCACTGGGTCATTCATGACCCGTGAGGAATGGACACGGTTGGGAGTGGTGGACGAAACTGTGGACGTGCTGCGGCGGTTAAGAGGGCTGCGTATTGTCCGCGGACCGGACTTGACTCAACCATGGCTCATCACTTCAAGCAGAGGCGGCGGGCGGGGTAGCTTCAATAGTACGCTCACGGGGGGGGCATGCTTCCCCTTGGTTTTCCTCGATCGCAGGTACCTCGGCAACACATCGCAAATATCGGTCGAACGATCGATGAACCTCATGGACCTAGAAGCAGTCGAGTACCATTCCTCAACGGCGGGCATGCCGGCGGAGTTCAATCGTACAGGAGCGGTGTGCGGAGTTCTGGTGTTCTGGACACGATAGTCGTCTGCGATAACTACGGCACGGGAAGGTGCCAATTTCGAATGGCTATCGCTTTAGAAGTGGATAGACTTGCCCAAACCAAAGAAGACCGCAACGACAAGTGTCATTGCGAAGAAAACGTGGAATCCCGTCGTATCCAACAGGCTACGGCTCGCCCTGGGTTGATCCGAGACCTCCATCATGCGCGGTTCCGCGAACCGTGTCCAGAACGCAATTACACCACAGCTGGAACCCGGCCGATTGAATGCACTGGGAAGCGACGCGGCACTCTGATGCGTCTCCACCGCTTCAACCGTTTCCATGGGAATGGCACCGTCAATGTCAATTTGGTTGACGTTGCCGACGTAGTGACGGTCCAGGAATACCAACGGTGGACATGGATTCACATCGCTGATATCGAATTCGACCGCACCGCTGCGACCGTTGGAGCCGGTGTCGGCGAAACCGAATGTCCTTGGTCCGCCGCGTGACATCGAGATGACCCATCGCTGGTCGAAGTCGCCACCGGAAAGGACACGGACACCTCGGATTCTGCGAAGGACATCGACCGATGTCGCGGGCGACCCCTGCTT
>JAZDDC010000618.1:0-2854 GCA_036679565.1 Gemmatimonadota bacterium | reverse complement strand
CAACGTTCGATGTTCAATTGTTCGACGTTCAATTGTTCAAAGTTGCGCTTTCGCACCTCGTTTACGCGGTGCGAAAGCGGTCGGCCCTAAACAGCCCAATGTCGTGACTCGTTTTGCCTGTCGTAACAAGATCCGCCAGAATTTCCCCGACAACACTTGCGAATTTGAAACCGAGTCCTGAAAAGCCGCATGCGACCACTATGTCGGTGTTTTCCGGTAAACACTCGATAATGAAGTGCTCGTCGGGTGTGTTGGTGAACATGCATGTTGTCAGCGAAAGTATCGGACCCGATGCTTTTGGCACGTATCGAGACACGAACGTACGTAAGAGTTCTTCGTCACGAGTATGAACATTGCGATCCATTTCATCCGGATCGGCCTGCTCGTACAAATGGTGCATGCGCCCGATTTTGAATCCCGGAATGCCGTAGACTGGAAACCCGTAGTAAATCCCACCATCCGTTGCGTCGTTGAAGACGAATACAGGAAAGTTCTCCGGCTCAAATAGATCTGGCTCGACCGGTTGAAACCACGCGAGCACTTGTCGTTCGGGTTTGGCGAGTGGCACCAGGTTTGGTAGAAGCTTTGACACCCACGCGCCGGCGGTGATGACTAATTTATTCGTGCGATACTCGCCACGGTCGGTATGCACATCTATGAAACCGTTATTGGCGTGCCAACCATTCACACGCTCGCGACCGTGTAGTTCGGCCCCCGCCTTCAACGCGTCAAAGCAATACGCCGTAACGCATGCCTCCGAAAGCAGAAATCCACCTTCCGGTTGGTACACGGCTTGATACTCCGATGGTAAGTTGTACGCGGGAAAGCGGTCGCGCAGTTGTCGGGCCGACAATACATCGTGAGGGAGCCCATGCAGGACGGACGATCGGATGGAGCCGTCCAACACGGGGCTTCCGGTCTGGCCAATGTCGAGGGAACCCGTGATTCTCAATAGCTCGTGACCTGATGTTTTCTCGAGATCACGCCAGAGTTCGTACGCGCGGTGAAGCAGCGGAACGTAAGACGGGTGCTCGAAATAAGCCTTGCGAATGATGCGGGTCACACCGTGCGAGGAGCCCATGGCGTGCGGAATGTCGAACTGTTCGATTCCGAGGACCTTGTAATTACGATGAGCCAGGTGCGAAAGCGCAGCGCTTCCCATGCCACCCACACCCAGCACGATCGCATCATATGTATGCGACATGACCACGGCTTTCGACTTAGGGGCCTGGCAGCGTGTTGGATCACGCCTAACTTACGTTGACTGCCAGCACTTTGGGGTGCGGGTCGGAAGAAACCCACGCATAAACTTAGCGTAGAGGTCACATGGGGAATAGCGACGCATCGGATAAGTCTCGCATAGTTGCCTTGATGTTGGGTGGCCTGCTCGGTTTTTGTGGCGCCCACCGGTTTTACGTAGGAAAGACCGGTACCGGGTTGTTGATGTTGGGAACTTTGGGGGGACTGGGACTCTGGTGGGCTGCCGATGTCATCTTGATAGCCGCTGGCTCTTTCAGGGACGCAAACGGGCGGCGGGTCAAGTATATGACGGAAGACGAAGCGCAGTATTACGGCGCGGGAAATGGGGAGGCAGTCGGTCAACTTCCGCCCGAAGTCATGGACGAAATCGACAATCTAAGGGCTGAGGTGGCTGACCTGGCGGAACGTGTCGATTTCACTGAACGTCTTTTGACAAAGCGCCGGCATGCGCAGGGGCTGGCTCCGGGGCAGACAACCCCGATTTAGGGAAGCGATGCTAGTCAATATCAATCATCTTCGAACGTTGAGCGCTGGGTGGGGAGTGTTAAGTAATGTTCTTCTCGAAACGGTGTGCCCTCACGCGGCGTCCGGATAACGGGCCGCACCCTCAGAACGGCCCATGACATCGCCACTCCGCGACAATCCCGCCCTCAAAGCCCGCCTGGAACGCCTGAAGGCCGAAGTCCGCAAAGCCACGGCTCTTGCCGTTCCGCGTATCACAAAGACGCGTCTCGGACCGGGCACCGCATCCATCCGCGGGCGGGTTCTTGTGGCATTCTTATTCCTCGCAAAGGTCGGGCTAGTGATTGCCTTTCCGTTCGTGCTTCTTGTGGGCGGATCGGTTTGGCTTTACAGCCGGACTGGCATGCCGACGTGGTTGGCGTTGATCCTTAGCGTGGCAGCAACGGGAGCCGTCATCGCATGGTACGTGGTGCGTGTCACGCAGACCCTACACACCCCCGTCCGGTTTAAGTTTGTCGCCACACGCATCGGATTGCCGTTAGTACTCGTATACTGCGGATACTCGTTGTTGTATCTGTCGCGGGTCAACGCGAAATCTGACGACGTGCGGCAATACTACACGGCCGTTCATCCACTACTTCGTGTGGCAATCACGACCGCGACGGTGTTTGACCGTGAATTTGTTGTCACCGATATGGCGCGTACTCCCGAAGACTACGATCGCACGTACACGCCGTGGACCTCCGCACGATGCGTCGGGCTGAGTGGAGAAATACGCTCATGCGTGCATACTTTGCGTTGATGGGATTCCGCACGCTGAGACACGTTGGTACTGCGGACCATTTGCACGTGTCATTGCCGCTTCGATAGACCTTAGGCTGCAGGGCGTCTCATATTTTTCTGACTAGCGTCGATACTCGGTTGAACATCGAACATCGAACGTTGAACTTTGAACGTCGAACTTTTGAGCGTGGTCTCTGCATAGAAAGGCGATATGGACGATCATCCTCCGTTTATGGAACCTGGTCGTGTCCGCATACTTGGTACGGAACGACGAGTTGCATCCGCCGTGCGATTGCGACGTCCCTCCGTGCCAGTTGCCGAAATGGAAGATTACACCACGTCCCACTGG
>JAZDDC010000617.1:0-11182 GCA_036679565.1 Gemmatimonadota bacterium | reverse complement strand
AGTTGGTCAAGGATTCGAAACGCCTTGGTTACATCTGAGCACTGATGGTAACCATGAGAAACGTCCCACGTCTCTTCGATATCCTCTTGTACTTGTACCCGGCGTCTTTTCGCCGCCGGTTCGGTCACGACATGAGTACGACGTTCTACCGAACTCTCCAACAACATGATCGTGCGCACACTCGTTTCGCACTATGGATCCGAACGATTCGAGATGTCACTCTCTGTGCGGTAGTGGAATGGACGGGCCTGATAAAAAACGGACGGCCAACTCCCAACCCGACACAACTGCCAAGATCAAACCCGCGTCGTGGTTCCGGTGCGCTAACGTCAATTGGCAGAGACGGTCGCTTGGCGATTAGGACGCTTGTGCGCCGACCAGGATTCACCGTAGCAGCTGTTGCCACACTTGCGCTGGGCATTGGCGCGAATACGGCTGTTTTTAGTGTTGTCGATGGAGTCATGTGGCGATCGCTCGGTTACGAAGCCCCCGATCGTTTGGTTGCTGTATGGGCGGGCCGTAGCATGAGTGTGCGAGAGATTGCGTTTCTCCGTGACAACGCTGAGTCCTTCGTGGGCGTGGCGTCTGTAGCAGGTTGGACCATGGCTTTGTCCGGTGTTGCCAACCCGACTCAGGTGTATGGTGCGCGTACTTCGGCAAATCTCTTTACGACGTTGGGCACACCAGCGCAACTCGGTCGTGTTTTCCAGCGGGACGATGGCTTCGCTGACGCGAGGCCCGTGGTCATCTTGAGCAATGGCCTGTGGAAGACTCGTTACGGCGCCGATGAGACGATGCTTGGTCGTTCGCTGCTCATTGACGGCGACCCGCACGATGTCGTCGGCGTGATGCCCGCCTCATTTGAAATCATGAACCCTACAATGGCGCTGTGGGTTCCGCTACGCGAAGACGTGGGCCATTGGACGTACACCGCCGGTGTTTCCCGTGTCATTGCACGGTTGGCACCCGGCGTGACTTCAGCATTGGCGGACCAAGAATTGGTCTCGTTGCTTGACCGCCTGCGACTGATGTACGGTTACTCCGAGAATTACGGACAGGACGCGGCAATCGGGGGCCTCAAAGATCATCTCGTCGGTGGTTATCGCACGATGTTTTGGGTGTTGCTTGGGGCGGTTGGCTTCATACTTCTGATCGCGGGATCGAACCTGTCGAATCTGATCCTCGTCAAAGCCGGAGGACGGCGCCAAGAGATGGCCATACGTACTGCCTTGGGTGCGACTCGCAGGGAGTTGATACAGGTGGTCGTGACGGAGGCGGCTGTTCTTTCCGTACTTGGCGGATTGTTAGGTCTGACGATTGCATACGGAGGTATTGAGCTCCTGCAGCGAATTGTACCGGCTGAAACGCCCCGAGTTGCCAATATTGTGGTTGACGTACGTTTGCTCACCATGTGTCTTCTCTTCACGTTCGGAACGGGGCTTGTGTTTAGTCTGGTGCCCGCCGTGGCGGCAACAAAACTAAATCTGCGCCGGGCGATCGGACTGTCACGAATCGATGGTTCGGTTGGGGTAAAACAATTTCGTTTGCGGAGCATCTGGGTCAGTTGTCAGATCGCGCTTGCAGTCATGCTCGTGGTTGGCGCGGGTCTGATGGTTCGGACGATGAGAGAATTAGCTGCGGTCGATCCAGGTTTTTCCCCCGCTGGCGTTTTGACGTTGCGGTTGCAACCTACGGGGGAATTTTACGATACGCCCGCCGAGTATCGTCAGTTCTACGACGAACTCTTGTTGCGCATTTCCGCCCTATCGACTGTGTCGGATGTCGGGGCTGTTCAACATCTCCCGTTTTCAGGGTGGACGTGGGGTATTCCGTTTGAACTCGTTGAGGCCCCGGTCAATGAAGGTGAAGCGAGACCGGTTGCAGGTTGGCGCATCATCGCGGGGGACTACATCCAAGCCATGAGGATCCGCATGCGTGAAGGCCGAGTATTCGACGACGCGGATACGGAAGGGGCGGAGCAGGTGGCGATTATCAACGGCACTCTGGCCAAAGCATTCTGGCCGGATGCCTCCCCAATTGGACGCCGCATGAGATTGGGCCGCAACAGAGAAACGATGGTGACCGTTGTGGGCGTCATCGACGATGTTCTGCATGTGAGTGCTGATCAAGATCCCGGTCCCGAGATTTACCGACCGCTCAATCAGTCCACTATGTCGGCGCTCATGCTCGCGGTCCGTAGTTCCGCCAATCTTCAACAACTGGGGCGACGGGTCCAAGACGTAATCTGGGCCGTCGATTCTGATGTACCGGTTTCACAAGTGATGCCGTATGGCGACCTCATCGCGTCAACGTTTGGGCAGTCAAGACTCATTATGACCGTTTTAACGATTTTTGCCACCGTCGCTCTCGTGCTTGGAGCTATCGGTGTGTACGGGGTGACGTCTTTCACAGTTATCCGCCGCTCGAACGAGATAGGGTTACGAATGGCCCTGGGTGCCACGGAGCGCCGGGTGCGAAGTGAGGTTTTGAGGCAGGGGATGGCGAGCGCATTACTTGGTACGTTCGTCGGTCTTGTCGGTGCGGGCCTGCTCGCACAGTTCATGACGGGACTCGTATTTGCGATTTCTCCGGTGGACCCGGTTACCTTTGTTGGAGTTGCCGGAGTGATGCTCATGGTCGCTTTCGCTGCCAGTCTTATTCCTGCTTGGCGCGCAACTAGGATCGATCCGGCGCTGACCTTGAAAAGCCAGTAGAGGAGCGGGTCGCGTTTAACACTACACGGGCGTTGCGGTCTGAGCCGGCGCGTCGGCTCTGCGGCGGGAGTCGGTCAACAGGCGCTCAGTGAAATCCAGTCGCTCGTGTAATTCTTCCAGTTGTGCGGATTGCTCCTCCAGCAGTTCGCGACGCAGGTCATCTCGCATGGTGGACAACCGGTCATCGAAATCGGTTGTGTCGCCTTTGAGGCGAGCTGAAAGTGCTCGACCTATTGGTGTAAAAGAAATAGCCAACACGGCTAATGGCCCGAGGGTCAAGACCATGGCAATGATGGGTATTAGTTCGTCCATTCTCTAGCTCCGGCGGATCTCTTCGACAGATTGCGGGGGCAAAAGCGTGCTGCTCCCCATTCGCTGCCCGCTTGTGGGCACAGGCTGATGGGCGCTCACCGACTTTCTTGTAGCCGCCGGGTAAACGAGCGGAACCCCTGACTGACCACACGACTTCGATGGGCACCCTTCACGGATACACTACAACCACCAACCTAGTTTTGGCGGGAAAAATGCGCCAGTCGGACAATGCGACGCTGTATTCGACCGATCATCCTGGTTTGCGGTTTCGGGCTAGGCACGGCATCGGTCAGTCTGTTTCTCGCAAGGCTGGCGCAGGTTTTTGATATCTGCACCCCTGTAGGTAGACTCGCCTGCAAGATTCGCGATGATTTGTACCACCAATAGATTCAAACGCGTGGATGCCGCGTGTGGGCGTTCGGTGGGAACACCATCAGACCCATCTGTCGTTTTATGCCAAACGACTCCGCGGTCGTATTTGGTACCGAATGGCAGAGCCTACTCTTTCAATACCATGTCGATGCATAGCACAGCCGAGAGTATGAGTTGCCGCAATGGGCTGTTTGCCGGTACCACGTCCGCAATTTCGAGGATGTAGTTGTCTGCGCTGGTGAACATTTCCTTGCCGATACCTGCCCATTTCTTGGCCACGTGTGCCAACTCTCGTTCGCCGGCGACGAAACGAAAATCCCACCCAGTCCATTTTCCGATGAGCTGGCAAAGTGCCGTTCCGTTTTCGTCGAGCACTTCAAACGCGCCGCCGATCGACAGAAGACGTTGTTTGAACGTACCAAGCAATTGATCCTGCTCGTCGTACACGGAAACGTTAGACCGGAGAAATGCAGATCCTCGGCTCGCTCTCAGCACCGGGTCTCCGTCGATGGTCGTTACGTGTACGTCAAACGGTGTAAAACGTTTGTAGTCCGAAAACCGTAGGAGCTTAGTGAAGCCTCCCAAATTCGGCTCGCGACAATGGAGGATCATTTCTCCGGTATGTGGATCGTAGATATCGAAGTTGTTGGCGGCCTTAAACATGCCGACGTGTTCCTTTACGAGAAAAACGTTTCGATTCAGATGCTCGTGCATTTCAACTCGCTTGTGAAAACGGTCGCGCGGCGATTCAGTTTCGATTGGTTGAGTCGGACGCAGCGCGACTGAGAAGTCTCAGTCCGTACGCACAATGTTGACTCGAACATGTTTCCATGCGTAAATCGACTTCAACCTGGCTACCCTGGTCTCCGGTAAATCCAAGGATCGCAGCGGAAGAATCCGTATTGACGGACCTTACTTCGAGTCCGCCCTTTCTGAGGACCACCCGCATTTCATTGCAACCATTGTCGCACGCGGCAAGTAGTGCATACGATGTTGCTGAGTCCAGGGGAACTGTTTGCTTAACCGACCGGTCGTCTTGAAGGCGATCTGCTTCCCAGCTGCCGCCAGGCACCCGTACATATCCCCGGGATGTTAGGTTGACCTCTTCGGCATCCAGTAGGCGGGTTACTTGCGCTCGACATTCGATATCGTCGCAGCCGTCAAAGAATGCGGGAATGGAGACGCCAAGGATGACGATTGTGGCCACGAGGGCTGTGGCTGGCAGCCACAGACGTCGATTTCGAGATTCCTTGTCTGGTGGGGCCTCCCAACCGGCTTTTGTCACTCGTGCGGTGTGGAGATCGGTTGTGAGCCCTTCGGCATCGACCGCCAGTTGTACGGCCGCTGCAATCGGGGCAAACGTAGCATCGTCTTTCCCGGACCAACCCACCAGAGAGGCGGCTTGAATTCGGCGGAACGCGAATGGCGGTTCTGAGTCATCTATCGTCACGGGTACCAAAACACCCTGTTTCGAGCCTTCATCCGCTTCGGTTCTGACCCAGTTCGATTCCACGGAATTGCGAGACCATACGACCACAACACACTTTGCAAGGCGAAGCTCTTCTTCGATCACTGCGTCAAAGGTTTTGCCTGCTGGTATTTGCCGATCCCACCAAACAGACCACCCGTGCTGTTCCAACGCGTGTGCGATGTGTTCTGCCGTGTCCCTATCGGCGCAATCAATCCGATTCGTCACCGGTAATCTAAGCATTCCGCTGGCCTCGGCGAGCGGTAGCTTGACGTTGCCCCATGACAAGCTCGACATTTCGCTTCAGAACTTAGCCAGGATGAACGCCGTGAAATGGTTATCGCTCGTTGGAATATTGATCTGGACCGTATCGTTGCACGCCCAGCAAGGCGCCAAAGATGGAGAGTGGCGCCATTACGGAGGCGACAACGGCGCCACGGGGTATTCGCCGTTGGACCAGATCGACAGACAAAACGTCGCGGATCTCGAAATCGCATGGCGATGGAAAGCCGACAACTTTGGGCCAAGACCCGAATTGAAATACTCCGTCACCCCAATCATGGTGAATGACGTTCTGTATGCCACGGCCGGTTTTCGTCGTGCGGCCGTAGCTATCGATGCACAATCCGGAGAGACACTCTGGACGTTTCGAATGGACGAAGGACTTCGTGGCGAACGCGCCCCTCGGCGAAATTCCGGGAGGGGGGTGGCCTACTGGACGGACACGGCCGGTGACGACCGGATTTTTCTCGTAACGCCGGGCTATCACCTTGTAGCGCTAAACGCTAAAACCGGTCTACCCATCCTATCTTTTGGCGAAGATGGTGTAGTCGATCTGAAAAAAGGACTCGACCGGCCGGTGGATGGTATGGCAGCCATCGGTTCGAGTTCGCCACCGGTCATTGTTGGTAACGTCCTCGTGGTTGGCGCGGCTCTTGAGGTTGGGCTGCGGCCTCCTTCAATGCGAAACGTTCCCGGTCACGTTCGTGGCTACGATGTACGTACCGGAGAGCGACTGTGGATCTTTCATACGATTCCCGAACCTGGGGAATTTGGCTTCGAAACGTGGCAGGATAGTGCGTGGACATTCACCGGCAACGCAGCGGTGTGGCCTCCATTTTCTGCCGATGACGAACTCGGTTATGTGTACTTACCTGTGGAGGCGGCAACAAGCGATTACTACGGTGGCCATAGACCGGGTAACAATCTCTTCTCGACGAGTTTAGTCGCGCTTTCTGCCGAATCAGGCGAGCGCGTGTGGCATTACCAAATTGTTCACCACGATGTTTTTGACTATGACAACCCCACGGCTCCGATTCTGGTGGATCTGACCATCGACGGAGAACCGGTGCGCGCGGTTGTCCAACTTACCAAGCAGTCATTCGCATATGTCTTCGATCGAACAACCGGAAAGCCGATCTGGCCAATCGAGGAACGGCCCGTGCCCCAATCCGACGTGCCGGGTGAGCAGGTTTCTCTCACGCAGCCGTTCCCGACCAAACCGGCAGCGTTTGACCGGCAGGGATTCTCAGAAGAAGATCTCATTGACTTCACACCGGCATTGCGCGAAGAGGCTCTGAGCCTGATCGAGTCGTATCGCATGGGCCCGTTGTTCACCCCTGCTTCCTTGGCCGATGCGCCGGACGGCACACGAGGAACACTTTCCCTGCCGGGAACGACGGGTGGTGCAAATTGGGAGGGTGGTGCCGTCGATGCGAAAGAAGGATTGCTTTTTGTGGGCTCAGCGACGGACCCGGCATTGCTTGCGCTGAATCCCGATCCTGAACTATCTGACCTGCGCTATGTGTTTTCTCGAACACTTTTGCGTGGACCGCAAAGGTTGCCGTTAGTCAAACCTCCGTGGGGGCGTATCACCGCCATCGATCTGAACACCGGCGACCATGTTTGGATGATCGCCAATGGCGACACGCCAGAATCCGTGCGGAATCACCCGGCCTTGGAGGGCGTGGACGTGCCAAGAACGGGCAAGGCGACGCGTGCGGGGCTGCTGGTTACCTCAACGCTTCTCTTTGCCGGGGAAGGGTGGGGTGGCGACCCAGTTTTGCGGGCCCATGACAAACGCACGGGTGAGATCATTGCCGAACTAGAACTGCCGGCCAGTCAAACCGGACTCCCCATGACCTACATGTCGGCCGGGAAACAATACGTCGTTTTGTCGGTCGGCGGCCGAGGGCAACTGGCGGAACTGGTCGCGCTTGCGTTACCGCGTTGAGAATGGCTTGCGCCGAGCACCCGATTGATGGTCGGGCGCTCGGCCTTGCCTATTCTGCATCGCGAATACGCTTGTATGCGCTTCGGATGTCTTGGGCCAATTTCTTGGCACCTTCTGACAGCTTGTCGATTATCTCGTCGGCGGTGTCATCGACTCGAGGAAGCTCTTGTTTCAGTTGGTCCCATTTTGCTTCCGCCTTTACCCACTCGTCTTTGGCTTCGGCCTTGGCGAGATGAGCTTGGAGTCGTAGTTCATCTCGCATTTGTTTGAGTTGGCCAACGCGATCTAATTCCTTCGATTCTGGCATATGAAGACCTCGTTCAAGTGAACTGCTTACCCAATCCATCAAAGAAAACGCTGTGCTGAAAATAGGGGAATAGGATAGTCGTGACGAGAGTGGATCCTCTTCCTGTGTTTCCGCTGAAAGGCTACTGTCCACGGCGATTGGGCCGAGCCCCAAAATAAAGGAGTAGCTTTTTCACATGAAGATCCAGCGAATCACAGCGTATCGTGTCGAGCTTCCGCTACATGAAGGCAGCTATCGCTGGTCCGGGGGCAAGTCGGTTTCTGTATTTGACAGCACGATTGTCTCTGTCGAGACAAGCGACGGAACGGTCGGGTTTGGCGAATGCTGTCCGCTTGGGCCGTTTTATCTCCCCGCCTACGGAGCCGGTGTTCGGGCTGGTATCAAGGAACTCGGCCCGCATCTCATTGGCGAAAACCCACTTGCATTGGGCCCGTTGAATCGTCGGATGGACGCCGCTTTGAAGGGGCACCCGTATGTAAAGACCGCTATCGACATGGCGTGTTGGGACATACTGGGGCATGTCACGGCTCAGCCTGTTTCGGAACTTCTGGGTGGGCGATATGGTGGCGACTTTGTGTTGTATCGCGCCATCTCACAAGAGACCCCGGAACAGATGGCCGCCAAAGTATCCGGCTACCGTGCTGAAGGTTATCGCCGCTTTCAACTCAAGGTGGGTGGGGATCCGGAAACAGATATCGCTCGGATACGTGCCGTGGCGGACGAGTTGCAATCAGGCGATGTCCTCATTGCGGATGCGAACACAGGTTGGCTGCAACATGAGGCCATCCGTGTGGTGCGTGCCGTGAGTGATATCGATGTGTATATCGAACAGCCGTGCGAGAGTTATGAAGAATGTTTGACGATTCGTCGCAGAACGGATCATCCCTTTGTCCTGGATGAAAGTATCGACGGCATATCAGTTCTGTTGCGGGGGTACACAGATCAGGCAATGGACGTGATTAACATCAAGATCAGTAAGTTCGGCGGACTGACAAAGGCGCGCCAAGCCCGCGACCTCTGTGTCTCGCTTGGTATCGCCGTGACGATCGAGGACAGCTGGGGAGGGGATGTGACGACCGCAGCAATCTCGCATCTCGCGCACTCGACTCCAACCGAGTTTTTGTTTACAGCCACCGATTTCAATAGTTATGTGACGGTGAGTACTGCGAAGGGCGCGCCTCGACGAGAAGACGGCAGGATGAGTGCGCCAAGGCTGCCCGGCCTAGGCATAACGCCGCGTATGGATGTTCTGGGACAACCGTTGGTTGTCGTAGATCGGCCGCGCTAAGCCGGCCTCACGGGGGACAGTCGAGGCCAGTGGGCAACGCTGCCGAAGACGGAAATTATGTACCGCAGATTGTCTCTCCCAATGTTGCCGCTTCCATGAGTTCAATGATTTCTCTCACGGTTTCCCTGCCTTGGTCTTCGTCGTACCATGCGTATTTTTGGTCGTACAGTTCTTCTTCTTCCAGCACTTCCTTGTTTGCAAGAAACCACGTCTCCAGTTTGAGCGGACGTTCAACCCAGCAACCGGAATGTTGGTAGTCGTCCGTCAACAGAACGACCGTCGGTGTAGCGGTCCGCCCATCGGGAGTCCGGTGGGCCTCCATGATCTCCCGTCCCGCTGTGGAGTTGATGATCCGCATGTCCAGGTTGCCCGCGATATCGACGAGCTTGGCAATGTATGGGATGGTATTGGCCGAGTCTCCGCACCAGTCCTCTGCGATCACCAGCAATTTCCAGTTTCCGGGCACCGCTTGGACACGGGCTCGCAATACGTCGGTGACCTGCGCATTGGCGTAGTGTTCATGCCATGCCTCGACCCGCCGTGTGGCCGCGTCTCGAAACTCCACGTAGGTTTTTCCCTGGGAATACAGCGTCGCGAAATCCGAGTAAAACAGGCCGTCCGGCCCGGTGGCGTCGCACTCGGGTGGTAGCGCGAAAAGGGTGACCAGTGAAATGCTCAAAGCTGTTATCATGCGATCTCCTGAAATCTCTGTGCTCGATGGCATCGCTAATTGTAAGTTATCACGAACGCACCGGTTTGCAAAAATATCTCGATAAACAACGTTGCTCCTAGGGCGTACGCGTTACGTTTGGTACATTGTCCCACATGAATGTTTCGACTGTCAGTGAATGGGTGAGCGACGCCCACCGGCGAACCCTGGATCTTGTTGCAGACCTCGACGATTCCCAAATCATGGGCCCACAGCTCGACACGATCAATCCGTTGTTGTGGGAGATTGGACACGTGGCGTGGTTTATCGAAAAATGGATTCTTCGTGACGCACTTGGCCGCGATTCCATCATCCAAAATGCGGATGCATTGTGGGACTCTATGGTGGTCGCGCACGATGGGCGGTGGGATCTACCGCTACCAACTAGGCAAGACACGCTGCGGTATGTAACGAACGTTCACAACGAAGTAGTCAGCGTTCTGCAGGGAACCGTTTCGGACGACGTTTTGTATCGGACTCAATATTGTGTGTTCCATGAAGATATGCACACCTAAGCGTTTACATATAGCCGCCAGACCCTAGGGTACCAACGACCGTCCTTTTCAACTGTGTCGCCAATGACGAAAGTGGAGTCTACAGTGGCCTTGGTGGGTGATGTTGAGATGGCACCTACCTCGTTCGCACTCGGCGCTCCCAAAGATGCGCCATTTGCTTTTGACAACGAAATGTGGGCGCACGCAATCGACGTTAAGCCGTTTGCCATCGCACGCGTTGCAGTGAGTCAGACGGAATTTGCTGATTTTACCGACGACGACGGCTATCAGCGTTCTGAGCTTTGGACAAAAGAGGGCTGGGTTTGGAAAGTTGACGCCGCTGCCAACCATCCGGTGTATTGGAGACGCGACGGCGACACGTGGTTACGGCGTGACTTCGATCGTTCCCTGTCTCTTGAACCGCATCGACCGATGATACACGTCAACTGGTATGAGGCCGCTGCCTTCTGCCGGTGGGCAAAACGACGGTTGCCGACCGAGGCGGAATGGGAGGTGGCTGCTTCGTGTGCTGCGTCCGACGACGGCACAAAACGACCATTCCCGTGGGGTGCGGGTCCCGCGACTGACGCCCACGTAAACATGGATTGGACAACCTTGGGGTGCGTCGATGTAAGTGCTAAACCCGATGGAGATAGCGCATCCGGTTGCCGTCAGCTGATAGGGAACGTTTGGGAATGGACAAGCGACGATTTTCAGCCCTATAAGGGGTTTCGCGCGGATTTCTATACGGACTACTCGGAGCCTTGGTTCGGCACACGAAAGGTCTTGCGGGGTGGTAGTTGGGCAACACGGAGCAGAATGTTACGAAACACGTGGCGCAACTTCTATGAGCCGAATCGGCGTGACGTGCTCGCAGGGTTCCGGACCTGCGCGTTGTCCGCGTGAACGTCAGGATCGTCACACCCGCGCCGCGCGGTTCAACCGCCGGCAACCGCGTCACCGCTCAGCGGTGGGCCCGAATCATTTGCACGCTCGGTCATCGTGTGCGTGTCGCGACCGATTATCAAGCAGAAGACTGCGACGTTCTGGTCGCTTTACACGCGCGCAAAAGCGCTGATGCGGCGGCGAGATTCAAGTCGCGTTACCCTGATGCACCGCTGATCGTTTGCCTGACGGGGACCGACTTGTACAAAGACATCCATCGCGACCCTGTTGCACAACGTACACTTGCGCTTGCGACTCGCCTGGTCGCACTGTATCCGGGCGCGGAAGAACAGCTGCTTGGTTCTTTGAAACCCAAGTTACGAATCATCTATCAATCGGC
>JAZDDC010000616.1:0-7564 GCA_036679565.1 Gemmatimonadota bacterium | reverse complement strand
ACGGAGTTCCGTCGCAACATCCGGACAGCTGTAGAACACAACCATTTAGCCGTTTCGTCATTCGTCATGCGTTTGCGTATTGGAGAAACGGACCAATCGCGCGCTAGCTCAGGTCGTCTGGAATGACAACGATGCACAGGATCGGCGACACCATCGGTGCGTATCGGATCGTTCGCGAATTGGGACTGGGAGGGATGGGTATTGTCTATGAGGCGCTTGACACGACACTCGATCGGCACATTGCACTCAAAATCATCAACCCTTCCGAACACTACGCCCATGAGGACCTAGACGCTGCAACGATACGTTTTCAACGAGAGGCAAAACTCGCCGCCAGCCTAAACCACCCAAATCTCGTCACGGTTCATGCTCTTGATGCCGTGGACAACGTCTTACTGCTCGCCATGGAGCTAGTGGAAGGTAAATCGCTTGCCGAACTCCTGGCCCAGGGGGAACGCTGGGATCCTCAAAAAGCGGCAGTGCTGTTGTTTGAGATATCGGAAGGGGTGGCGGCAGCCCACGAAGCCGGAATTGTCCATCGGGATCTCAAACCATCGAATGTTATGATTGCGCCAAACGGACGTCCCAAGGTTCTGGATTTCGGCGTGGCCGGACGTCTTGGTGACGCTACCCCGAACGATGCGCCCAATGAAGGATCCGAATTCGGCACCATTAACTACATGGCTCCGGAACAGGTCTCAGGTGGATCGATTGGGCCATGGACAGACGTGTTCGCCATCGGCGCAATCGGTTACGAACTCGTCACCGGGGTGCCGGCGTTCGGTGAGGGATCGCCAATTACCGTGGGCATGCGTGTGACGTCAGAGACACCGCCGTTGCTTGCAGATGCCGGCTTGGCGAACGAACAATTTGGCGTCCTCACGCAAATTCTGAAGCGGTCGGTGGCTAAGAATCCCAAAGACCGGTTCGCGGACGGGCGCAGTCTTGCATCCGGACTCCGGTCAATCGTCGCGTCCTCCCCCGTATCCGAGAGTCTCGAGCCGGGTACCCGAGCCAACAACAGGTTGACCAACAATATCGGAACACGTGCATTCCGTCGCGTGTGGGATGAAGCGATTGGCCCCCTCGCATCACGAGTACGGGAAATCGTGGACCCATTCATCGACCGGGCCGCAACCTGGGTTTTTCAGCAACGCGTCGTGAGTCGCTTGTTGCCCGAGGGAGGACTCCCTGCTGCCGTCACCCGCCGCATCACGCTATTGGGTGTAGGGTTGCTGTTGGTTTTTGGAATGACAACCGTGGCAGCCATAGCACGGGCCGGCGGCGTGGGCGTCGCAAGCACCTCAACATCACCGCTTCACGTACTTCCCGTGCGTACAGAAGTCATCGTGGTGGGACCTCCGCAGCACGAACTGCTGGGAACCTCCGTGAATGAATCAAATTGGGCACGCCTCACCAACGACTCCGTGTTGTTGCGTTTTTCCAAAGAGGGCTTTGTACCCCAAAGGGTTTGGTTCTCCGGTTCACCCATTTTTGTGGACCTCGATCCGGCACCAACGCAATTGTGTGGAGTCATTCGAGCCTCACCACCGGGCACACAGATATCGACCGACGATCCCACCCAACGGTCGGCTGAGACATCTTCGGTGTTATGCGTGCGCGAACCGGACTCGATCCTTGTGGCACTTTCACGACCGGGTTACACATCGCGCTCAATCTGGTTCAAGGGACCAGATCTACACATCGAACTCGAAACCGAACGTGTTCCCGTTCGGTTCGAAAACAACCGAGTCACCGCGACGACCGGTTCGACGCCAGCCTCGCAACCGGTTTCGACTACCGGCGTTCTCCGCGTGTGGGTTGAGAACGGTTGGGCTCGGGTGTCCGTGGACGGGAGCCCCACGAAATTGACGGCAACCACATTCCCCAACCTTTCGGTAGGGCCACATGTGTTGGTATTGTCGAGGCCGGGTGGACAGAGCCGGATCGACACCGTGCGGGTCCAACCGCTGGACACGCCTAACGACACCACAAGGGTCGGGTATTCCGCAGACCTCGGCCGTCGCATTAATCGCTGAGGGATTGAGGCTGGTTTGCCCTGGCCCGGCTCATGCTGGGTCTGGTAGGACCTGGTGTGGGGCGCCGGGCACGACGAGGTTCGTTGTGGACATAGCCCCCTCGTGATCCCATTTTTCATAGATCCTGTAAACGTGGATGTCCAGTTGGGAAAGATGCGCAACAACCTGGTGTTGGCACACGTCGGTTTAGGAGCCATGGCAATGCTGTCCTGCTCTGGCGGCACTCGAATCGCCTCCGTCCTGGACCAGCCGACTCAGTTTGTCGATGGGGAGATCGAGATCCGCGGCATCGCGGCGAACCCACGGTCGGACTCGCTGGGCGCCGGAGGATTTTACATGCTCCAGCAGGCCACCGGAGCCGGGTTGGGTATAAATGAGATTCGTGTCCGATCTAATTTCCTCCCGGCCGCCGGCGAAGAATACGACGTCCGTGGGCACCTTGTACTGGATCCACAAAACGCAAACGATCCGTTCCTACTGGAGGTCGCTCGTAATGCGGGCGCAGATTGGCTCCTGATTGTCATTATGGGCGGCGTGCTGGGCGTCGGCGCCATTTTCGTGATGTTTACTGCGACGTTATTTGGGCTGCGCCTCAGCACCCGGAAAACGGAGACATCGACCAGTATCGACTCCGTACAGTCAAACCTGGAAGGGCCTCTGTCCGACTACCGTGCGCGGTGGCGTCCAATGCAACCAAGCGAAAACGGGGCAGCCAATGCACCCGAGCACGTGCGGCGGGTTGCGCCGGAAGGCCCCGCCGTTGTCGTGGCAAGCCGGCAAAAAACTGTTCCGTTCAACTACCTGGGTGCAGAACTCGAAGTGATCGAGGGGCCGGACAGGGGGCGCAAATTCCCTGTGGCGGCGTCACCACTCTTGATTGGACGCGCAGGTCACCGCAACAATCATGTAATCCTGACGGACAACACCGTTTCGATGGCACATGCTACTATCGTGAGGGACACGGGAGATTCGTCATTTTCTTTGGTCAACGACAGTCAAACAAATCAAGCTTGCATCGACAATGCGCCGGTGGAAAAAGGCGCATTGAAAGACGGGAGTTCTATTCGTTTGGGCGCCACGGTTCTGGTGTTCCATCAGCGATCGTCAAACGGCAAGTCCAAACGAGCACCACGAAAACGAGTAAAACGTGTCAAACAGACGTAAACGCACAGGTGGTGGTACAATCGCTCCTACGAAACGGTTTTTCGTAGCATCCGGCAGGACAACAGCATTTGCCATTGTCATGGCGACGGCTTTGTCTTGGTCGTGCGATCCACTGCGACCTCTGGCAAATATCAGCGAGACCCAGTCACCCGGTTCAATAAGCATATCCCTCCCGAACGTTACTTTTACGGCATTGGCGGATACGCAAGCCGTCGCCGTCTACGTCATGACGACCGGTGGTGACACCATCCCCGACGCCGAGATCAAGTGGACGCTGGACGGCGAAAGCGTCGAAGTGGGCAAGATCTCGATGGGCAACGGTGGGCTTGGTCTACGAGTTGTCGCCATCGCAAACGGCGACGCAGCGATCATGGTCACGGCCGGATCAGTATCGCGGATGCTCAATGCGTCTGTAAACCAGTCCGTTGAGTCTCTCATCCTCTCCGATACGTTGCTAACATTTTCTGCGGTCGGTCAATCGGCGCAGGTCGATGCTCGACCTTTTGATGCAAACGGTTTCGAAGTGGCGTCTCAGCAAACGACGTGGCAAAGCAACGATCCCCAGATCGTCACCGTTGATTCCATTGGAACGTTTCAGTCCGTCGGGAACGGTGCAACCAGCGTAATCGCGGCGGTCGCAGGAACGTCTCAATCGGTCCGTGTGGTCGTACAGCAAACAATCGGACGTTTGGAAATCAACGTAGGTGACGGTCAAGAAGCACCGATTGCGACCGCGGTTCCAATCCCGCCCTCCGTCACCGTCTTCGATAATCAGGGCAACCCCGTCACCAACGTGCTGGTGAGTTTCACCGCAGCATCAGGCGGAGGACAAATTCAACCGACCGCCGCGGTGTTAAGCGATGACAACGGGGTCGCCGGCGTGGCTTCGTGGACCCTCGGATCCGGAGTGGGCAGCAATACCTTGGTGGCCACCGCCGTGATGTCATCTGGCGCTTCGGTCACCTTCACGGCAACGGGAACCGCCGGGGGTGCCAGCATAATTGGAATCCGTGCCGGTAACAATCAAACCGCCGCCGCCGGGAGTGCCGTGTTCGTTCCACCCGCGGTGATCGTGACGGATTCCTACGGGAACCCGGTCGCTGGCGAAGCGGTCAGTTTCTCACCGGCACCTGGTTCGGGAGTTGCGCTGCCAGCGGGGCCAATCGTCACGGACGCAAACGGAGTCGCAACCATTTCGTCCTGGACGTTGGGTACAACCACTGGCCTGCAATTCCTTATCGCCACGGCCGAGAACACCGGTTTATCGGGAAACCCCGTGACATTTCTCGCGGCGGCGACGACGGGGGTAGCGTCATCAATCGGAATCCAAGCTGGCGACGGGCAGAGCGCGGTCGTTGGCACACCGGTTCCGGTCGCGCCCGCAGTCGTCGTGACGGACGATCTCGGCAACCCCGTTGCGCAAGTACAGGTCAATTTCAACGTCACGTCCGGTGGCGGATCCGTCTCACCCGGGACGCCCATCGCAACCGACGAGTTCGGCGTTGCCTCATTGGAATCGTGGACACTCGGCACTGACCCTGGTCAGAACGTCATTACCGCAACGGCGGTAGGAATTGCGGGCGCACAAGTCGAGTTCGCAGCCACCGCGACCGCGGGGCCAGCCGCCACGGTACGGGCTGGTTCCGCCAGCCAGCAAACAGCAAACGCCGGAACGGTGGTCCCAACACCGCCGTCGGTGATCGTCACGGATGCGTCCGGGAACCCGGTGGCAAACGTGCCCATGACCTTCACGATTGCCCTCGGTGGAGGATCGGTCGTGCCAACCACTCCTGTTCCGACCGACGTCAACGGCGTTGCACGTGCTGACTCATGGACGTTGGGAACGGTGGCTGGAGCAAATGAGGTACGCGTCACCACGAGCAGTGTACCGGGTGAAATAATCTTTAACGCGGTTGGGACCGCCGGTCCGGCTGCCGCCATTACGATAGACACGGGTGACCAACAATCCGCGGTCGCCGGTAATGCGGTGACCAACCCACCATCGACATTGGTGGTCGATCAGTTCGGCAACCCGGTTGCTGGCGTGCTCGTCAACTACACCATCACCGCGGGGAACGGATCGATTGATCCCACGGGAGCAATTTCCACCGATGGCAACGGCATTGCGCAGCTGAATGGTTGGACACTAGGACCGCAAGCGGGCTCAAACACGCTGGCGGCCTTTGCCGTGGGCGTCTCCACACGTTTGGCGTTCACCGCCACCGGAACGAGTGGTCCGGCCGCCGCAATACAGGTCGCGGGTGGGGACAATCAGACCGGAGTCGTTGGGCAACCTGTTTCGGTAGCACCCTTCGTCCGTGTGATTGATGCAAACGGGAACCCAGTGGCAGGTACATCGGTGACGTTTTCCGTTACCGGAGGCGATGGGAGTGTCAACCCCACCAACCCGGTCACAACCGACGCAAGCGGTATGGCCGGCGTCGTTTCGTGGACCCTGGGCGCCACCGCGGGACAGAACACGCTGCTCGCCAACACTGTGGGAGTCTCGGGTACCGTTTCGTTTACGGCCACCGGCACGCCCGGTCCACCGGGTCAAATCGTGATGTTGACTCAACCATCGAATACCGCGTCCAGCGGCGTGCAACTGGTGCAACAACCCGTGGTCGAAATCCGAGACGATGCAGGAAACCCGGTAGCGCAGGCGGGCGTACCGATCACCGCCACCATTGCTTCTGGCGGAGGTTCGTTGGGCGGCACACTCGTCGTAGCGACAGACGCTCAGGGTACAGCGTCGTTTACGAATTTGGCCATCTCCGGGTCGGTAGGAACACGTACGTTGTCGTTCGTTTCGCCCGGGTACGCGGCGCCAGAATCAGAAGTCATCAACCTTGGTGCCGGACCCGCTAGCCAGTTGGTCATTGTCGGCGGCAACAACCAAACGGCGCAAGCGGGAACACCGGTTGCCGATCCGCCATCGACCCTCGTGACGGACGCCAGCGGTAACCCAATCAGTGGCGTGACGGTCACGTTCACTGTCACGGCGGGTGCAGGATCGATACAACCAACAGGTCCACTCACAACAAACGCTAGTGGTGTAGCTACTCTCACGTCATGGACGTTGGGGTCAGGGGTAGGAGTTCAGACCCTCACCGCAACGGCCAGCGGTGTTGTTGGTGCCGTCAATTTCATCGCCACGAGTTCGGTGGGGCCAGCTGCGCTGATCGAGATAAACGCAGGCGACGGTCAGAACGCGCCGGTAGGTTCGTCCGTTGCCATCGCCCCATCGGTCAGGGTTACCGATGCCAGCGGTAATCCCGTCAGTGGCGTGCCAGTAAACTTCGCGGTCTCGGCAGGTGGCGGATCGGTAGCCCCCAGTTCGGCCGTCGCCACGGACGCTTCTGGCATTGCGGGGCTGACATCGTGGACCCTGGGAACGGCAACCGGGCTCAACACGCTGACTGCCACGGCGGTGGGCGTGTCCGGGAACGTGGTCTTCCAAGCAACCGCAAGCGCAGGTTCCGCCGCATCTATCACAGTCAACGGCGGCAACGCACAGGTGGCAATCGCGGGCGCGAACGTATCCGTGGCACCATCGGTGAGCGTGACCGATCAACTCGGTAACCCAATCGGAGGCGTCTCGGTGACGTTTGCCGTTATCACCGGCGGTGGCAGCATCAATCCAACGAGCGCCATCGCAACGAACGCAGCAGGTATCGCCTCGCTGGCGAGCTGGACCCTGGGTGGCACCGCCGGACAAAACACCGTTACCGCGGCAGCGGCGGGCGTAACCGGCAGCGTGACGTTTACCGCTACCGGGACAGCGGGACCAGCCGCGACCATTGCTATCGCGTCGGGGAATGGACAATCGGCGGCGGTCGGCACGGCCGTGGCAAACGCACTGTCTATTCGTGTGAGTGACGCCAATGGCAACGCTGTGCCGGGCACAACCGTGAATTTCGCCGTCTCCGCCGGCGGCGGCACGATCGATCCAACTTCCACCGTAACCAACGCGGCGGGGCTCGTGGTAACAAACTCATGGGTGTTGGGACCGAATCCAGGAGCCAACTCACTCACCGTCACCGCTGTCGGTATCACCGGATCGTTGACATTCAATGCAACGGGTACCACGGGCCAAGCGGCAAACATCTCGATCAATGGCGGTCTCAACCAAACAGCGCAAACAGGATCCGCCGTACCGGTTCCACCGTCAGTCCTGGTCACGGACGCCGGCGGGAATCCGGTGGGTGGCGTGGCTGTGACGTTTACCATCACCGCTGGTGCGGGCACCGTGATTCCCACCACGGGTGTGGTTACCGGTGCGGACGGTATCGCAGCGGTAACGTCGTGGACATTGGGACCGTCAGTCGGCACAAATACGCTGACTGCGTCGGCCGCCGCCA
>JAZDDC010000615.1:0-4754 GCA_036679565.1 Gemmatimonadota bacterium | reverse complement strand
ACCAATCCATCCCAGACGACCTCCATCCGGCGTGGGCCGTTTAATTCATCAATGAAATATGGAAGTTCGCTACTCGTGACTTGACTGCCCTCCTCCGCCCGGAGTTCAGCTTCGTATTCTGGCGTCATCTCGATAACCCTGTGGTCGCGATCACTTCCAATGCATACATGATCGATTCCGCACACCTGAATGGCATGGTCAATATGATCAAAATACGCGTGTAGATTGTCTCGCTTCTTGAAGGTTAGGAACGGGCGCAGCTGGCACACACCCACAACGCCTCCGTGATCAGCAAGTAGACGCAGATTATCGTCGTTGGTATTGCGAACGTGTTCATGCACTTCATTGCAAGCGGTGTGGGAGATGATGACCGGCAAACGGGAGTGGCGAATTGTATCCGCCATTGTGGGCCTATTGGCATGCGACAGATCTACGAGCATTCCGACTGAGTTCATCCGATCAACGAGGCTTCGCCCAAACTCCGTCAGACCGCCTTCGTCGCCTTCGGCGCGGCATCCCACACCAGCGAGGTTTCGTTCGTTGTACGTGATCTGGCAACTGGTCAACCCGAGCCGCCGCACCATATCGACACGATCAAGATCGTCACCAAACTGAGTGGCGTTCTGGTACAGGTAGAAGACAGCCATCTTACCGGCGCGGCGCGCCTCGGTCACTTGCGCAACCGACGTAGCCTTTACAAAAAGCTGTGGATGTTGGGACAAATATCGGTCGTATTCCATCAACCCGTCGATGGCAAGTTCCAGCGCTTCCGCGCCTTCGGCCTTAGGGTCACACAGTGTCACCGTGATGGCATCGGTGCCGCTTGCCAACATCTCTCGCACGAGCGGGGGCTCATAAATGGGTCGCAACTCCCCCATCGCATCCATGATGAGGGCTCGCGGGTTCCGTTCAATTCGGTCGGTCAAGTCCAGGTTTTCACGCCCCGCTGCTGCCTCCGCACCATAGTGCATGGCCGCCGCAGTCGTGGTCACACCTCTGAGAAACGCTCGTCGATTCATGTTCCCCCCTTTTTGTGCCTCATTTCGCAGAAGCTCCCGCTCGCCAAGAAGGAGTCGGGAACTTAGCTTCAGTCGAATTTATCAGGCGGCGCCACAGCTTGACCAACGTGAACGAATATCTTTCAACCGCAGAGTCCATTGTTCGAGAAGCCGGTGCCATTGCCCGTGAAATGTTCGGTCAGGTGGATATTCTCGGTGATCACGGTCAAGGCAATATGTTCACACCGGCGGACCTCGCCGTCAACGAACACGTCTGTCGCCGGATCTCCGATATGTTCCCCAACCACGATATTTTGTCGGAGGAGTCAGGGAGCAAAGGGGGTGATCCAACACACCGATGGATTCTCGACCCTATCGACGGCACTCGCCACTTCCACGGTGGTGTCCCACTCTACTCTATCTCCCTCGCACTGTACATCAACAAGGAACCAGTACTTGGGGTCGTCTACAACCCGGAGACCGGACAATTATTTTCGGCCGTGGCCGGCAAGGGCGCATCTCTCAACGGACGCCGTATCCAGTGTTCTGACAAACGGCATCTTCGTGACGCAACGGTTTGTATTGAAGTGCCTCACAGGCTGATGCCGGAAATGGTGAGGGACGAAGCATCACGCGACGTCGCAAGCTTGATGGGACAGGTCGAACGAATACGTATCATCGGGGCGAGCGCGCTTGGCCTTTGTTACTGCGCCAGCGGGGCCTTCGATCTTTACCTCAACATGAGCACAGGGTCAAAGATCTGGGATGTCGCGGCAGGGAGAATCATACTGGAGGAGTCCGGTGCGACTGTCGAGGGCACAAGCGAATCACGGATCATCGGGGGGCCGGCAGAGCTTCGACTTCAGCTCATCCAGGCTTTATCGCCAAGCGGCCGTGAGCAACGGAACCTTTTGGCCAGTGAATGACGTATTGTTCATTGAAGCTGTTAACGCTGGCGGACCAAGGTCATGGGCAAATTACTTCTCCTATTCATCGCCGTGCCAACTATCGAGTTGATCCTTCTGCTCAAGATCGGGAGCATGATTGGGATCCTAGCCACGGTGGCGGTCATTCTCATCACGGGAGTTCTGGGCGCGGGGCTTGCAAGGCTTCAAGGTCTCAGCGTACTAGGACAACTTCAGGCGGAGATGGGAACTGGACGCCTACCAGCTGGACCCATGGTGGATGGAGCAATCATATTGGTCGCTGCGGCGCTGTTGATGACGCCGGGTTTCCTGACGGATATTTTTGGGTTCCTTTGCCTGACACCGGCCACCCGGAGTGTCATGAAACGCCTCATGTGGGCACGTTTCGAGCGTGCGGTCAAAAAAGGCAACCTCAACATCTACGTGTCGAGCGGAAAGCCTTGAAGGTTTGTGCGTACTGAAGCAACATCAAGAGACCCTAAATCGAACGGAGCTATGAGTGGACCCCCGTCAGATCGAAAAGATGGCGCGAAAAAATCGCGAGAAGAGCCAGCAGCGGTACGAAGAAGAATCGAAAAAACCGTCGATCGGTGCTTCAGAGAAACGACGGAAGGAGCTTAAAGAGGTAGCCCCCGACCCGCGGTATGAGGGCGCGGACAGGCTCTTTAACGAAATGAAAAAGAAGGATCGTAGCTAGAGTATTGTATTTAGCTGGCGGTTCCAAAACTCGGTTTCTTGGACGCTTCGATTTCCTCTTTCAGGCCTCGGATGCGGTCCATGATAGTGCCCATCAAGAGTTGCGCGGTTTCCCTATTTTTCTCTCTATCGAGAAATTCGGAGAGATCGACCGGCTTTCCGTAGTGGATGCGTATCCGCTTGAAAATTCTCGGAAATGACGCGCCAATTGGAAGCACTTGATCCATGCCGTCAATGCAAACGGGAATGACAGTCGGCTTGTTTTCGAGGATCATCAAACCAGCGCCGCCTCGACCATCTCGGATTTTTCCACTGCGTGAACGGGTGCCTTCAGGGAACAACAAAACCGGAGCAAAACGCAGCGCCTTGCCAATCTTGAAGATCGCGGAAACATCCTTCCTCCCGCGTTTGACCGGTATGCATTTCCAATTGTCAGCAAGCCAACCGACGAGGGGTTTCTTGTAAAGATTCTCCTCCGCCGCCGGGTTCCAGGGAATTAGCCCCGGTCGAATAAGCGATTCGGGGTAATACACGGACAGACCAACGATGAAACTGTCTATCATCGTCTGGTGATTCGACATCAGAAGAGTATTCGGCCCCCGCGGGACATGCTCACGACCAACAACGGTCGTTCTGTTCAGGAAGTTGAAGAAAAAATAACCGATGGTTACCGTGATGTTGGTGACTACCGCGTGGGTGAAGGGCCAGAAGAACCGGAAGATCGAACTGCGATGGGGATAGAACGACGCTAGGGTCTGACGGTCTACCATTTTTGCTCTTCGCCTTCCGTGACGGACAAAAGGCCGTCCTACGGCGGGCGGCCCACATGGATGACAAAGTTACAGCTTCCTGAGGCCGCGGCTAGATCTCACCCATCCGCACGTAAGACGACAAACGGATCGAGGGCCGCCGCGCGGCGGGCCGGAATGAACGCGCCGAGGGTCACAACGCCGAGCGAAATAAAGGCCACACCCACCAGCACGATCGGATCAAAACGTCCGACGTCGAAGAGCATTGACTCAAGAACCCGGGTTGTGAACATCGCCCCTACCAATCCTACCACAGCTCCAACAATTCCCAAACGCAGTCCGTCGCGCAAGACGAGACGTGCCACCGACCCTGGTCGCGCTCCCAACGCCATCCGAATACCGATTTCACGACTCCGTTGGCGAACACGGAAAGATACGACACCAAAAACGCCCAGCCCAGCCAACATCAACGCCAATGCGCCAAAGAGCGAAACCATCCAAACCAACACCTGACGTTCCGCCACGGACTCTGCAACGACATCTTCCATCGGCGCCATTGCAAATGCCGGTTGATCAGGATCGGCCTGTTGTACGATCAGACGGGCCTTTTCCAACACGTTAGCCCCTTCTAAGTCGCTTTTGAACACGAAAGTCATGTTGTGACCCGCGGCTTGTAAGTATGAAGCGTAGATCGTTTCACGAGGTCCAACGTCCAACGACTGCAAACGCACGTTGCCGACAACCCCCACGATCTCCCACAACGGGCCATTGGTGTTGTTGCCAATGCGCATACGCATTCCGATGGGGTTCCGATCGTCTGCATGGCGATCGACCCACGCTTGGTTCACCACGGCAACAGAACCCACGTCGGCGTCGTCAAACGTCGTGAATGTCCGGCCGTCGAGAATGGGTATGCCCATCACGTCGAAATACGTTGGCGTGGTGACACGGTATTCCGCATTTGGCCGGGCATTGGGTTCCAATTCGAGACCTTCGACAACAAACCTGACACCGTTGGTTTCCCGTAGCGGAAGATGTGAAATGCCCGCAGCGGCACTGATGATGGCTTCATTCTCGAGCCGACGTAACACTTCGGAAAAAAACCTGACCCGATTGGGCATTGCGCGATAGACACCTTCGTTAGGATCGATCTGCACAGGAAGATATGTTTGCGCCACACTGATATCGGTGGCATCGAACCCCATATCAACCGACATCAATTTGTCGAAGCTGCGAATGAGAAGACCGGAGGCCACGATAAGCATCACCGACACCGCAACCTCCGCCACGACCATGCCATCACGAAGACGACCGCCATATCCCGCGGATCCCCGGGCGCCATCGGAGAGCAACGACATAGGATTGGTACGCGACGCGATGATGGC